>JASHUC010000014.1 GCA_030040235.1 Gammaproteobacteria bacterium
GGAGGCCAGTTCCAGCGCCTGCTGATCGCGTTTGCGCTCCTCGGCCGGCCGAACATGCTGTTGCTGGATGAGCCGGCGGCCGGGGTGGACGCGCCCGGTCATGCGCACCTCAACGAGGAGGTGCGCGCGTTGCAATCCGCGGGCATGACGGTGCTGCTCGTATCACACGACCTGAGCGTCGTGTACCGCTACGCGGACTGCGTGCTGTGCCTCGGGCGCCAGCGCTTCTGCATAGGGCCGCCGCGCAGTCTCCTCACCCCGGAGATGCTCTCCGAGGTCTACGGCACCCCCGTCGGCTTTCATGTCCATGACCTCGATTGACTTAACGTCGCTTGTGCTCGCGGTGACCATGGCCGCCGCGGCCGGGCTGATCGGAAGCTTTGCGATCATGAGGCGCATGGTGCTCGCGGCGGACCCGATGTCGCATGTCGCGCTGCCGGGCATCGGCGTTGCCCTGCTGCTGCACCGAAGTCCGCTGCTGGGTGCGCTCGCGATGCTGCTGCTCGGGGCCGTGCTCATCTGGGCCATGGAGCGCCGCAGCCGCATCTCCACCGAGGCGGTGATCGGGGTCACGTTCGCCGTGGCGCTCGCGGTCGGCAGCACGATCACCTCGGGCGAGGAGCTGATCGATGCGCTGTTCGGGACCCCGGGGGCGCTTTCGGGCTGGGAGAGCGCGCTTGGGATTATCGTGCCGCTCCTCGTGATCGCCTTCATCCTGCACAGCCGCAACGCCCTGGTCATCTCGCTCGTCTCGCGTGAGATGGCGATGACCTCCGGCGTTGCCGTCGCGCGCACGGATCTCACTTTCCTGCTCGCCTTTGCGCTCACGATCGGCCTGGGGCTGCGTTATCTCGGGGTACTGCTCATGGGCTCGCTCATCATCATTCCGGCGGCCATCGCGCGGCGCTTCGCCCGCAGCCTCAAGGGCATGCTCGCGATCGCCATGGGCACGGCGGTGTGCTCCGCAGCTGCCGGCACCACGCTCGCGATCCTCACGAAGCGGCATAGCGGCCCCTTGATCGTGATCATCGCGGGTGGATTGTTCTTCGTCAGTCTCATCAGGCCGACGGCTGAAAGGTGATCTCGATCTCGAGCTCGCGAGCGGGCTCGCGAGCAGGCATCCAGCCGCGACGCGCGCTGCCGCCGCGCGGCAGGTCCCCGTGCCCTCAATGGTCGTGGCGGTGGTGCAGGTCCGGGAAATGCCGGTGGCTGTGCGTGAGCGGCTCGTGCCGGTGCCAGTGTGAATGCGGCTCGCCCGGAGGGTCGAAGGGACCGTGCGCGTGCTGATGGTGCTCATCGTGCACGTGCCGGTGTGCATGCTCGAGCGGCTCGTGGTGATGCGAATGCTCGTGCCTTTCGCTCAAGTGCAGGTAAAGGCCGATACCCATCAGCACGGCGGCGAGGAGCAGGCGCGCCGTGAGCGGCTCGGCGAGCCATCCGACCGCAAGGACCGCACCGATGAAAGGCGCGGTGGAGAAGTACGCGGCCGTACGTGCCGCGCCGAGATGGCGCAGCCCGAGCACGTAGAGCACGAGGCTCACCCCATAGCCGAGAAAGCCGACCACGGCCGCCGCGGCAATCGCGGAGGCGGTGGGCAATCGGGCGTGTCCGACCAGCAGAGCGAGCAGCACATTGACCGAACCCGCCACGAGCCCTTTGAGGGCAGCGATCTGCATCGGATCCGCCCTGGCGAGCGGACGGGTGAGATTGTTGTCAGCGCCCCAGGCGAGGCAGGCGAGCGCGATGAGCCATGCGCCCGAGTCGGCACGGGCAGCTCCGCGGGCGAGGGAGAGCGCCACGGCGCCGGCGAGGATTGCGAAGGCGCCGGTCAGGATCCGCCGATCGACATTCTCGCGAAAGACCACCCAGGCGATGGCCATCGTCGCCAGCCCCTCGAGGTTCAGCAGCAGCGCTGCCGGGGCCGCGGAGGTGCGCGCCAGACCGAGCATCTGTAACCAGGGCGCAACGGCACCCCCCAGCAGCACGGCCGCCCCGAGCAGCGGAAGATCCGCGCGGCGCAGGCGCGCTTCGCGGGGCGGCGCTCCGGCTACCCCGCGGGCGAGCAGCCCCGCCCCGAGCCCGGCTCCCGAGCCGAGGTAGAAAACGCCGGCGAGGAGCTGCGGGGCCATCCCTTCCCCCAGGAGCAGCTTCGCAAGCGGCGTGCTTGCTCCGAAGAGCACGGCGGAGGCGAGCGCGAAGGCCGCCCCCGGCCAGAGTCCCGAGCCGCCGGCCCAATGCGAGGGAAAGCGGAGTTTCATACGTATAAGGTCTGATTCGCGCGGGTGGACGGCTCCGGAGAGTCAGCCCTGTGAGCAGCTTATCCGAGCTTCGGATTCAGGGCACCCCTGCGGGCGCGATCACGGTATTGTTGCGTTTCACGTGTTCGAAATCGTTCAGCACCTTCTGAGCCGCGAGCGCGCGGGTCTGCGCCGCTCGATAGCCGGCATCTACAGCCTCCTCCTCGTGCTGAACGTGGGCGCGTGGCTCTGGGCGTGGCTCATCTTTCACGAGCAACCGCTGCTTCTGGGCACGGCGCTGCTCGCCTACGGCTTCGGTTTGCGCCACGCCGTGGACGCCGACCACATTGCGGCGATCGACAACGTCACCCGCAA
This sequence comes from Gammaproteobacteria bacterium, assembly GCA_030040235.1. Next base: position 2,613 of record JASHUC010000014.1, read on the forward strand.
GCTCATGCAGGAGGGCAAGCGTCCCGCCACCGTCGGGTTCTTCTTTGCGATGGGTCATTCAACCGTGGTGATCCTCGCCGCCGCCGGCATCGCCGCCACCGCCACGGCGCTCGCACCGCGTTTCCAGCAGGCCCACGAGATCGGCGGCCTGATCAGCACGTCCATCTCGGCGCTGTTCCTGCTGCTCATCGCGGCGATGAATCTGATGATCTTCCTCTCGGTATGGCAGACCTTCACTCGAGTCCGCAGCGGCGGCGCTTACGAGGCGGAGGACCTCGACATCCTGCTCAACAAGCGTGGTTTTGCTG
>JASHUC010000176.1 GCA_030040235.1 Gammaproteobacteria bacterium
GGCGCGTCTGCCCCTCGATCCGCTCGAGCGGCAGATCGCCGCGGTGATCGCCGACCATCCCGAATACATCGGCTGGCTCGAAGCGGGCGAGGCGGCGCTCGCCGCGGAGTTCACCCCGGAAAGCGGCGGCGAGAATCCATTCCTGCACATGGGAATGCACCTCGCCGTTCGCGATCAGGTCACGACCGACCGGCCCGCAGGCATCGCGCGCATTCACGGGCAGCTCGCGCAGCAGCTCGGGAGCGCGCACGCCGCGGAGCACTCGATGCTCGAGGCGCTCGCGCAGACGCTGTGGGAAGCCCAGCGCGGTCAGCGCGCGCCGGACGAGCAGCTCTACGCGGAGCTTCTGCGGCGACTCGTGCGGCACTCATGAGCGTTCCAGCCATCGGCGCGCGCCGCGCTCTCAGGCATCTTCCGGGCTGGCTCTCCATTGTGTTCGCGCTCACCATCTTCTGCGGCTCGTTTCTGCTCTTCCTGGTCGAGCCCATCATCGCGAAGGAGCTGCTGCCGTGGTTTGGCGGGGCGGCGAACGTTTGGGCGACGTGCCTCGTCTTCTTCCAGGTCGGCCTGCTCTTCGGCTATGCGTACGCAGACGCACTCGCACGCCGGTTCTCCCCGCGTGCGCAGCTCGCCTCGCTCCTCGTGCTGCTCGGCGCCGCTGCCCTCATGCTGCCCATCGTGCCGGCGCCGCACTGGGCCATCGTCGGAGCGAGCAGCCCCGCGCTCGGAGTGCTCGGGGCGCTCGCAACCACCGTCGGGGCGCCCTACGTGCTCATGGCCGCGACGAGTCCCCTCGTCCAGAGCTGGTATGCGCAGCGCTTCCCCGGCAAGAGTCCCTACCGGCTCTTTGCGCTCTCGAACCTCGCTTCGATGCTCGCGCTGCTCGCCTACCCGACGCTGATCGAGCCGCGACTCGGCACCCGATTGCAGTCCTACCTCTGGTCGAGCGCCTATGGCGTATGGGCGCTTCTCATGCTCCTCTGCGTCGCGAGCACCCTCGGGTTGCGGCAGCGGGATGCGAGATCTGCCCGCGGCGAGGGACTGCCGGAATCGGCCGCGCAGCTCGAAACGACGCTCGACGTGCACGCGGGGCCTGCCCCGCCGCTCACCCGGCATCTGGCCTGGATAGGGTTCGCCGCGCTCGGATCGTTTCTGCTCGTCGCCGTGACCAATCACCTGACACGAGACGTCGCGGCGATTCCGCTGCTTTGGGTACTGCCGCTCGCGGTGTACCTGCTCACCTTCATCGGCGCCTTCCAGCAGAGCCGCTGGCTCACGCGGGGGCTCCTCGTGGGGCTCGCCCTCGCAGCGCTCGCGCTCTACGGCGGGTATTCGCTGTATGTGAACTGGCCGGGCGGCGATGCGGACAACACCCTGCCGATCGGCTGGCAGATCCTCATCCTCTGTGGCGTGCTCGCCTGCGCATGCCTCTACTGCCACGGCAACCTCGCCCGCACGCGTCCGGCGCCCGCCCATCTCACGCGGTTCTATCTGACGATCGCGCTCGGCGGAGCGCTGGGATCGATTCTCGTCGGACTCGCCGCCCCGGCGCTCCTGGAAGTGGACTTCGATCTGGAGGCCGGAATGGTCGTGCTCGGTGCGGTGCTGCTCTGGGCCACCTGGAGGCGGCTCGCGCCGGCCGCGGCGGCCCGAGGCGGCAATCGGCCGCGGTACCTCACGCAGTACTCGAGCCGGCTCCTCGCGGTCCTCGCTTTCGCAACGACGATCGCCGCGGTCACGGTGCGCGCCCATGAGTTCTACAGCGACACGATCCTCACGCGGCGCAACTTCTACGGCTCACTGCGGGTATACGAGTGGGACGCCGGCAGCGCCGGCACCGCCCGCTCGCTCACCAACGGGGTCATCCTGCACGGCACTCAGTACTCGGCGCCGAGCGCGCGCCGGCGGCCCACGGAGTACTACGGCGAGCCCTCGGGCGTCGGGCGCGCCATTGTCGCGCTCGAGAAGTCGCACCGGCCGCTGCGGATCGGGGTGATCGGGCTCGGGGTAGGAACGCTCGCCGCCTACGGACGCGCGGGCGATGTCATCCGCTTCTACGAGCTCAACCCGGTGGTGCTCGATATCGCTCGGCATGAATTCACCTACCTCAGCCAGAGCGCGGCGCGCATCGAGGTGGCACTCGGGGATGCACGGCTCAGCCTCGAACGGGAAGCCCCGCAGCGCTTCGATCTGATCGTGGTCGATGCGTTCACGAGCGATGCCATACCCGTGCATCTGCTCACGCGCGAGGCGCTCGAGGTCTATCTCAGACACTTGCGACCCGGAGGGATCGTGGCGTTTCACACGAGCAACCGTTACGTGGACCTGCCGCCGGTCATCGCCCGGCTCGCGGAGCTGCGTGGGCTCGCGGCCCGACTCGTGGAAACCGACGACGACGACACGTTCAACGCCCCGAGCTCGTGGGTGCTCGTGTCGGACGATGCGCAGCTCCTGGCACAAGCGCCGATCGGACCTGCGGGGAGCAAGCTCGCTCACACGGACGGGCGCCCGTGGACGGATGATTTCAGCGACTTGATTGAATACCTGCAGTGATGCGCGTGCCGGCTGCGTGGCGCGGCAGGCCCGCGCGCACGCAGGCCTCGGCAAGGCGGTCGCCCTGCCGAGGCCTCGATCGATAGACGATTCGATCAGCCCGAGCTGCTGCTGCTGCTCGTGCTCTTCTTGCTCTTCTTGTGGTGGTGGTGCGACTTCTTCGTCGTAGAGCTCGAGGAGCTTGCAGAATCCGAACCCTGCGCGAACGTCGGTATTGCGCTCAGGCTCATACCGGCCACGACGGTCAAGGCGGCCAGTGTGACGATAAGCTTCTTCACAAAAAATCTCCCAAAAACTGCCGGTTGGCTGCGGCGGCGCATTGTATCAGGCCTCCCGAGCGCGCTGGGAGACTCGCCCCGGGCGGACTGCATTAAGGATTTGTCACCCATGGCATTAAGGAATTGTCATCCACCGCGGCCGCCGATTGAGCGCTGCAACGCGGCTCATTTCTTGGGTATGTAAAGATCGGTGAGGGTGCCCTCGACCGCCTCGGCGGCAAAGGCGACGGTCTCGGAGAGCGTCGGATGCGGATGGACGGTCAGGCCGATATCGGCCGCGTCCGCTCCGAGCTCGATCGCGAGGGCGACCTCGCTCACCAGATCACCCGCATTGGGCCCGACGATCCCGGCCCCGAGCAGACGGTGCGTCGTGGGCTCGAACAGCATCTTGGTGAACCCATCGTCGCGCCCCAGCGAGAGCGAGCGTCCGCTCGCAGCCCAGGGGAACAGTCCCTTTTTGAAAGCGATGCCTTTGGCCTGCGCCTCGGTCTCGGTGAGTCCCACCCAGGCGACCTCGGGATCGGTGTAGGCGACCGACGGCACCACGCGCGCATCGAAGGCACTCTTGCGGCCCGCCGCGACCTCGGCGGCCACCTTGCCCTCGTGCGAGGCTTTGTGCGCTAGCAGCGGCGGCCCCGCGATGTCTCCGATCGCAAAGATATGCTGGACGTTGGTGCGCATCTGCTTGTCGGCGGGGAT
>JASHUC010000015.1 GCA_030040235.1 Gammaproteobacteria bacterium
GTTATCTCAGAAGGAGGCAAATGCGCTCATCGATCGAATGAAGGAGACCGTTCAGAGGCGCTGGCGACCCGTCATGCGTGCGCAGGGCGTGACCGAGAAGGACTGCGAGCAGCTCGCGCGCTCGTTTACCTATGAAGGCTTCGAGTTTCCCGCCTCAACCGCACCGCCCTGAGGAGCCTCCTCGCGAGGCTGTGAATCGGATATCGTCCGGCGCGGGCGGGCGACGGCGGCTCCGAACGAGCGCGGCCGCGAAGCCGAAGGGAGAGAACCGCGCATGGCGCACGGGGAGGTGGGCGCCGGTCGGAATCAGGTAGGGAGCGAGTTAGAATCACAGCCGGCCGATAGCGTGGTTGTTGCAGTACGGGGATCCGGGGGATTCGGCATGGGAAGGCTTGGCGCTGACGAAGTCGCGACGCGCAAATCTATCCGCCGCGTAGCCTTCGCAAGTTTCGTCGGCACTGCCGTTGAGTGGTACGACTTCTTTGTCTATGGCACCGCAGCGGCATTGGTGTTTCCGAAGCTTTTCTTTCCGCACTTCAGTGCGCTGGCGGGAACGCTCGCATCGTTCGCGACATTCGGCGTCGCCTTCTTCGCCCGGCCTATCGGGGGAATGGTCTTCGGGCACTTCGGCGATAGGGTCGGGCGCAAGTCAATGTTGGTGGTCACTCTGCTCCTCATGGGTAGCGCGACATTCCTGATAGGGGTGTTGCCCACCTTCGAGCAAATTGGGCTTCTGGCGCCTCTCTGCCTCGCCGCGCTCCGATTTGTGCAAGGCTTCGCCGTGGGAGGCGAATGGGGTGGTGCGACTCTAATGGCAGTCGAGCACGCCCCTGAGGAGGATCGCAACTTCTACTCAAGCTGGCCGCAGTTAGGTGTACCGGCCGGACTTCTTCTGTCGACGGCGGTTTTCGCCGTGTTCGCACCGCTGCCGGAAAGTGACTTCCTCGCTTGGGGCTGGAGAGTGCCGTTCCTCCTGAGCCTCGTTCTGATAATTGTCGGGCTTTTCGTTCGGATGCGACTGGTCGAGTCGCCCGCATTCTCCGCTGTCAAGGAGCAGGGGGTGTCCAGGGTTCCTCTGCACGACGTGCTGCGGAACTACCCGGCCGCGGCCCTCCTCGCCGTCGGCGTGGTGTTTATCAGCATCAGCGGTTTTTATATCGGCACGACGTTCACTTTGTCGTATGTGACGGAGCGACTCGGGCTGCCAAGGATTGTGGCTCTCGCTGGGCTCGTGGTGGCCAGTGTATGCCAAGCGGCGAGCACCTTGGCTTTCGCCCGCGTCGCGGACCGCATCGGGAAGCGACCAGTGGCGATCGGGAGTGCTGTGTGCCAGCTACTGCTTTCTTTTCCTTTTTTCTGGCTGGTCGATACTCGCGAGCCGGCTCTGATCTGGTTGGCCCTGGGTATCTCGTCCGTCGCCGGGTGCGCACTCTATGGGATCACTGGAGTCCTACTGGCGGAACTCTTCGAGGCCCGAGTGCGCTATTCCGGGATCTCTTTCGGCTATCAGATGGCGGGCATGATCGCTGGTGCCCCCACACCATTCATCGCCACCGCGCTCATTCATTGGTCGGGCGGACGCTCGTGGCCCGTGGCTACCTATCTTGCGGCCGGTGCCCTAATCTCGCTCGTGGCCATCTGCCTGGTTTCGGACAGGTACCGGACGGCGATTCATAGTCGTGGACCAGGCGAGGCTCGCCTGGCTGTAGAGCACGGCTGAGTTGAGCCAGCTCTGCCGGCTACGAGTTCATAGTCCATTGCGATGTCCTCAGATCGCCCTGAGCTTCTCTTCGACGTATAGCGATAGCTCGATCAACCGCTCGGCCAGCTGCGCCGGTGGAAGCCCGGCAAAATTCCTCAGCACCAGTTCCTTTACGTAGAGGCGCACGAGATAACGCAACTGCAGGGAGCGGTTGCGGGTGGCAAACACGAAATCACGGTGCCCGTTGTTCACGACGATGAGGTTGCGCTCGGTATCGAAGCGCGAGCGCCACAGCTCTCCGGGCGCCCGCTCGAAGGTGTAGCCGGGTAGACCCTTGGTGCTGGTGACCGAGGGACCGATGGCCGACTCGAGGCTCGCCGCGACGGTGACGAGTGCCTGAGCCTCGCAGCTGATATCACGCTGAGTGACGGCGACCGAGAGCCGCACGAGCCCGGGCGAGGCAGGTGCGTGGAAGGTGACTTCCTGGTCGGAGGACGCGGACAGCGTCCCGCCACCCTCGACGATCTGCCACGCGAAGGTCAGATCCTGCTCGACGCGCCGACGCGAGCGGTCCCGCGGTAGCGCACGGAACACTCGATGATCGTTCACGGCCAGAGTGCTCGCGGCCGGGGAGACGACGACGCTGTGCAGCGGACCTGCGTACTCGAAGAACTGTCGCTGTGGCGAGGGAGCGCTGCTCGGTTCGGGAGCGCCGGTCGCGTCCATCTCGCCCTCGTTGGCTGCCGCGGGCTCTGTGCCCGCATCCCCTGAGGTGCCAGCGCCATGCGCCAGATGCGAGCGTGCCTCGATGTTGAACCAATCGTACTCTTCGCGCGGCAGTGCAAGCATCGCCTCGCGGAACGCCCGTTGGATCGCGCGTAGGGACTCGCGGTTTGCCTGCTCCTCTTCCGCGCGCTGCTGCGCCTCGATGAGAGAATTGAGGTGGGTCTCGAGCGGGACGAGCGCGGCCACAAAGGCCCCGTAGCGCTCATCGTGCACGATTCCCGAGCGCGTGCCAGGCGTCAGGTTCACGTACGGCACGTCGATAAGCCCTTGCAGGTACCGCGAGCTCCAAGGAGCGTGCTCCAGCCCTGGCAAGCCGCCGATGTCCTCGATGACGCGCGTTCCGGCCCGCGTGAGCGCAACGCGGCACGTTTCCGCGGGCTCGGTGAGGTAAAGCTCTGCGTACGCGTCGCCGAGCGGTGAGCGCACGGGGGGCAGCTGATGCAGCAGTCGGCCCTCGAACTGCCGTGGTTCGACTTCGTATTGCTTGCGCGCGAGCTTGTCGACGACGGTAATGCGCACACCCGTTGAACGGATCCGGTCGCGCAGCTCCGAGGCGAGATACCACTGGATCTTCTCTCCGCTCAAAGCGCGTATGCCCTCCAAGAGCGGGCTTACCTTGAGCTCGGTGCCGCGCTCGGCGAAGAGCGAGCGCCGCGGCGAGACGGTGTAGCGTGGTTCACCCTTGCTCATGACCATCTGATAGGCACGCTGATCGGCTCCCGTGGAGGTCATCGTAAGTGTGTCGCCGACCGTCCAGAACGAGAGAAGCCCGATACCGTACTCGCCCTGCAGGCCAGTGCCGCCGCCCTCGGCTTTGAGGTGGCGCTTGATCGAGTCGCAGATGTGCGTCGCTACGTACTTGAAGTCGGGGAGACCCTCTGGATCGCGCGGCACCCCGTCACCATCGTCCTTGATGCTGAGGTAATGCTCCCCGTGCTCGCGGCCGCGGATGATGGTTATGCGGTTCGCGTGAGCGTCGATGGAGTTCTCGACGAACTCGGCGATCGCCTTCAGGGGGTTGCTCTGGGAGAGGGCGATGATACGGATGGCGTTCCAATCATCGCCGATCCGAAGCTTGCCACCGTCGGTCTCCTTCACCTTCGCAGAGCTCGCCTTGCCAACCACGGGTACTTTCGGCCACAAATTGACATCCTGTATATGTGACAGTATAAGTGACCTCGGAGCGAGGAGACAACCCAGTGCCTCAGATTACCCTGTACCTCGATGAGGAGACTGATGCCAAGGCCCGCGCGGCCGCACATGCCGCCGGTGCCTCCTACAGCAAATGGGTCGCGGAGCTCATTCGTTCGCGAACCCGAGATGAGTGGCCCGAGATGCTTCGAAAGCTCGCTGGCAGCAGACCGGATTTCCCGCTGCGCGCTGCAGACGGTGAGACTATGGATGTGCCGCGCGTCTCGCTCGATTGACCTACGTCCTCGACAGCAACACCGTCGGTTACTTCTTCCGCGGCGAGGGCCGCGTGGGGGAGCGTCTGCTCGCAACGCCGCCGCGTGACATCGCGGTGCCGGCGATCGTCACCCATGAGCTGCGCTATGGCGTTGCACGGGTCCCGAAGGCGAAGCGGCTCGCCGAGCAACTCGAGGCGCTGCTCGGCTGGGTAACCATTCTGCCGTTCGACGATGCCGCTTCGCAGGTCGCCGCCCAAATCCGCGTGCAGCTGGAGCGCGCGGGGCGGCCCATCGGGCCACTGGACACTCTGATCGCTGCCACGGCCGTAGCGGCCAAGGGAACGCTCATTACACGTAACACTTCAGAATTCGCCAGAGTGCGCGACCTACGGGTCGAAAGCTGGTTCGAGTGATGGCTGCTTCGATGTGCCCGGATTGTGCCTTCGTGAGGCGGGGATCGGGGCGGGCAAGCGTTGCAAGTGGTTGATCCATAAGCCCCCAGAACCGCCGAGATCGGGCTTAAAATCCGCGTGGCGGTGGTTCGATTCCGTCCCTGGCCACCCGCTAAAGCGCCCCTTTTCGGGCAATTTCAGAAAAGTTTCAGCGCGATTTCAATACGAAGCTTCACGACGCGCACAACATCGACCCGGGTAGCCTGGGGAACTCCCCCCAACGAGTCTCCTCCCCGATGGAACTGTTGGAGCGTGAAGAAAGTCTCGCGAACCTGACCGCCTGGTTAGGTTCTGCCGTGCATTTCGGAGGGAGCATCGCACTCGTCTCCGGCGAAGCCGGCATCGGAAAGACGGCGCTCCTGCGCGCATTCGCC
>JASHUC010000177.1 GCA_030040235.1 Gammaproteobacteria bacterium
CGATGTGATCGCTGCGCGTCAGGAGCTTGCGGATCTGAAGAGGCAGCGCGCCGCCGAGGTCGCGAGCCTCAGGCGCGGCGATCTGAACGCCGCCGTGGCGAGCGGCTTCGGCTCGAACCCCGTCTACCAGAGCATCCTGCTCGCGATCAATCAAACGGGCGTGGATATCTCGGATCTGCAGACGCAGCTCGCGCAGCACGAGGAGAAGGCGAAGGAGCTGCGCCAGTTCCTCGACACGGCGCCCCAGATCGAGGCCGAGTACGCACAGTTGAACCGCGATTACGACGTGAACAAGACCCAGTACACGGCGCTCCTCGAGAGCTACGAGAAGGCGCGGCTCGGGGAGCGCGCCGATAGCGCAGGCTCGGTGCGCTTCCAGGTCGTCGAGCCCCCGACCGTCGGTTACCTGCCGGTTTCCCCACGCCGTCCGAAGCTCCTGACCGAGATTCTGGTGGCGGCCCTCGTGGCGGGCGCTGGATTGGCTTCCTGGCTCGATCAGGTCCGGCCGGTCGTGGGCTCCGCGACCGGGCTCGTGCAGCTGACGGGGGTGGCGGTGCTGGGCGTGGTGGGCTCGGCCTTCCCCACACGCACCCGGCAGGTCACCCAGCTGCAGCGGCGTAGGCTTGCATTTGCCTTCGCGTGCGTCATCGTCGCGTTCCTGGTGGCGATTTTGCTCAGCCAGGTGGGAATGCGGCTGAGCCTCCCCGGCCTGTCACAGGTGATATCGTGAGCGTCATCGAAACCGCACTCGACAAGCTTCGCCGGGCGGCAGGCCCGGCGAAGATCCCCTCCGACCCCATCGGGGCAGCCGTCGCCGGAGTGCCGTTCACGGCGCGCCCTGCGGCCTATACGGCAGAGCCCGCGCAGCGGCCCGAGCGGGTGCTGTCGGTCGATCTGCTTCGGCTGCGGGCCGAGGGGTACCTCCCGGAGGCCGCCGAGGAGCGGCGCTTTGCGGACTACTACCGCGAGATCAAGCGGCCCCTCATCAGGAAGGCCCTCGCGCCCGATACCACGGCGGACCTGCGCTTCATCCTGGTCTCGAGCGCCTTGCCGGGCGAAGGTAAGACCTTCACCAGCCTCAATCTCGCCTTCAGCATGGCCCGCGAGCACGACATCTCGGTGCTGCTCGTCGATGCCGATATCCCGAACCCTCAGGTCAGCCGGGCGCTCGGCGCGCAGGACGAACCCGGGCTCATGGATGCGCTGCGCGACGACACCCAGGACCCCGAGTCCTTCGTCATGGCGACGACGATCCCGGGACTCGATCTGCTGCCGGCCGGGCAGGCAGGCGAGGGTGCGGCGGAGCTCATCGCGAGCGCCAGGATGGCCCAGGTCGCCGCCCGGTTGAGCCTGCGCAACCCGCGGCGGCTCGTCCTGCTCGACTCCCCGCCCGTGCTCGCCTCGAGCGAGGCCCGGGCGCTGCTGCACATTCCGGGGCAGGTGATTCTGGTGGTGCGCTCGGGCCAGACCCCGCGCCAGGCGCTCCAGGATGCGATCGCGCTCGTGGACAAGAAAAAGCTGAACGGGCTCGTGCTGAACGATGCGACCGTGGGAGCCGGGGAGGGCTACTACTACGGTTACGGGTACTCGACCTACGGCAAGAGCGAGCAGCCGGCCACACCCCGACAGGTACTGCCAGGCTGAAGCTCAAGATGCGGCTACGGACCGCGTAGCACGATTCGCGCACGCGGAAGGTAGAGGAAGATCCGCGGGTCCCGCACCAGATAGCGCCACAGTAGGCGTCTGGGGTTTCTGAGCAGCCGATAAAGCCACTCGAGCCCCGCATGGCGCATCCAGAGCGGTGCGCGCCGCTCCACGCCCGTGAGGAAATTGATCGAGGCGCCCACGCACAGGGCGAGCCCGCGCGCCACCCCGCGCCTCCTCAGGAGCTCCGCGAGGGTCTCCTGCTGGGGCGAGCCGATGGCGATGAAGCAGAAGCGAAAGGGGCTCGCGCTCTCGATGAATTGCAGGCACTCCTCGAGCGCCTGGGGATTCGCAAGCAAGCCCATCGGCGGGTTGTGATGCCGCACGTTCTGCAGTCCGTGAGTCAGGGTGAGGCGCCGTACCTGATCGAGCGTTCCGCCGACCAGCACGATGCGATCGCCGGGTTGCATCACCCGATCGAAGAGCTGTGCCGTGAGGTCCGCGCCCGGGCACACCCGTAAGCGCAGCCCCCTGAAGAGACGCAACAGGCGTGCGGCGAAGCGGCTGTCGAGCAGCACGTAAGCCGCAGATTTGTAGAGCTCGCGGAAGGCCGCATCCTCATGGTAGCGGACCATGTGGTCGACATTGGGGGTCACGACGAAACCGTAGCGCTCCTGCCCGAAGTGGGCCGCCACGGCCGTGAAGGCCTCGACGTCAAAATCGTCGATCTCGTAGACCGTCTCGCCCCTCAGCGCGCTTCTCCGAGCGATCCGTAGCTCTCTACCGGCTGCCTGAGCGGCCGCTCGAGACGAGCGTAGCCCGCGGCGAGTCCTGCCAGGACGAAGAACATCTTTCCGTAGATGTATATGAAGCTATTGTCTGCCAGCATGAAGAGTGTGCCGAGGATGCAGGCCACCATGCAGAACCCCAGCAGCGCGAGATCCCGATCGGTCTTCGCGATCCGGTTCGCGAACCGGTAGGTCTTCACGAGCCCGACCAGCATGAATCCCACGAACAGCGACAGTCCCACCAGGCCGTAGTTCAGGGCCATCTGCGCATAGGTATCGGTCATGTCGATGAGGCCCATCCCCTGGCGCAGGTCCTGCATCTTGAAAACCGCCTGCTGATCGCCGAAGAGCGGGCTCGCCTTGATGAGCGCCCACGCCCGCTCGGCGAGCGCCTGGCGGTAGGTCCAGTTGCCCACATCGACCGAGCCACCCATGAAGGGCAGCATGCTCACGATCCGTGCACCGAGAGGGGTGAGGCCCACCGCGACCGCCACGAGCGCCGCGCCGGCGAAGGGCTTGAACAGCTTCGCGAGCGTCGCAGAGGCGAGCGCGGAGAACAGGATGTAGATGAGCACGACGCCGAGCCAGGGGCCGCGCGAGTAGGTGGCGATCAGGCCGAACAACAGCACAGCGAAGACCCAAACGTCGGTGACGGTCGATTTCACTTGCGATCTCAAGTACAGCCAGAATCCGACCCCGATCGCGAGGATGTACCCGAGGGAGAGGGAACCGCCGGTGGAGGCCTCGGCGCGCAGCAACGTGCCGCGAAACAAATAGAAGGTCGTCGCCGCCCCGTTGGTCCAGTTCTTCAGGATATCCATGTACAGCAGCCAGTGGCGCAGGGTCTCGAATATCGCAATTGCGCCGAGAATCATCGCTGACACCCAGAACGTGGCGAGCACCTCGGCGATCGCACGGCGATTCGTGCAGGAGCGGCTGACCACGAAATAAAGCACGTAGCTGTCCAGGAGGAACAGGAACGCGAGCCGCAGATGATTGGTCGCCGAGTCCGGCAGAATCGCGTGCCCCGGCAGATCCGGCTGAATGAAGAAGATGGTCTGCAGCACGCCGAAGCCGAGGAGCAGGTAGTCCATGTTGGACCACCGCGAGCCGGTCTCGCTCCGCACGCTTCGAAAGCGCCACGCCGCCGGCACGAGCACGCAGAAGGCGA
>JASHUC010000016.1 GCA_030040235.1 Gammaproteobacteria bacterium
AGAAGCAGTACGCGCCGCTGTCGGTCGCCGAGATGGCCTTGTCGCTCTATGCGGTGAACAACGGCTACATGGACAAGGTCGAGCGCGGCAAGATCCAGAGCTTCGAGGCGGCGCTGCAGGATTTCGCCAAGACCTCACATGCGCCGCTGCTGAAGGCGATCGATGCCGACCCGACCCTGACGCCGGAATTCGACCAAGGCCTGAAGAAGGTCTGCGAGGAGTTCGCCGCGACCGGCAGCTACTGATATGCCGAGCACCAAGGAAATCCGCCTCAAGATCTCGAGCATCCGCAACACGCAGAAGATCACCAAGGCGATGCAGATGGTCGCGACGAGCAAGATGCGCCGCGCGCAGGAGCACATGCGCGGCGCGCGCCCGTATGCGGAGAAGATGCGCATGGTGATCGGGCACCTCAAGGAGGCGAACCCCGATTACCGCTCCCCGTTTCTGCTCGAGCGCGAGGTGAAGGCCGTCGGCGTGATCGTCATCAGCACCGACCGGGGGCTCACCGGCGGGCTCAACGTGAACCTCTTCAGGCAGAGCCTCCTCACGCTGCGCGAGTGGCAGCAGAAAGGGGCGGAGGTGAGCCTGTGCCTGATCGGGGCCAAGGGGCTCGCGTTCTTCCGCCGCCTGAAGGTGCCGATCCTTGCGCAGCAGACGCATCTCGGGGACCGGCCGCACGTGCGCGACCTCATCGGCACCGTGAAGGTGATGCTCGACGCTTACCGGGAGCGGCGCATCGATCGGCTGATCCTCCTCAGCAACCATTTCGTCAACACCATGACGCAGCGCGCGGAGGCGAAGCAGCTCGTTCCGGTGCCGCCGTTCGACGTGAGTGGCCTGCCCGAGCACTGGGATTACATCTACGAGCCGGAGGCCGCGGCCATCCTCGATGAGCTGCTCATGCGCTTTGTCGAATCGCAGGTGTACCAGGCGGCGGTCGAGAACGTGGCGTGCGAGATGGCCGCACGCATGGTCGCCATGAAGAGCGCGACCGATAACGCGGGCAAGCTGATCGAGGAGCTCCAGCTCGCCTACAACAAGGCCCGGCAGGCCGCGATCACCAAGGAGCTCGCCGAGATCGTCGGCGGCGCGGCGGCGGTCTAAAGAGGAAACGACATGGCGAATCCAAAAGCAGCAAATCCGCAAGCAACGGCGGCCGCAGCCGCCCAGGCCTCCTCCGGTACGCAGGGCAAGATCACCCAGATCATCGGCGCGGTGATCGACGTCGAGTTTCCGCGCGAGTCGGTGCCCAGAGTGTACGAGGCGCTCAAGCTCGGCGACGGCGTCGATCTCACCCTCGAGGTGCAGCAACAGCTCGGCGACGGCATCGTGCGCACCATCGCGATGGGCAGCTCCGAAGGCCTCAGGCGCGGCATGGCGGTGACGGCCACCGGAGCCCCGATCACGGTGCCCGTCGGCACGGGCACGCTCGGGCGCATCATGGATGTGCTCGGCAATCCGATCGACGAGGCCGGTCCCGTCAAAACCCAGGAGCGCTGGCCGATTCACCGGCCTGCCCCCTCGTTCGCCGATCAGGCGGGAGGCCAGGAACTGCTCGAGACCGGCATGAAAGTGATCGACCTGCTCATCCCCTTCGCGAAAGGCGGCAAGGTGGGCCTGTTCGGCGGCGCCGGGGTCGGCAAGACCGTCAACATGCTCGAGCTCATCAACAACATCGCCAAGGCGCACTCGGGCCTTTCGGTGTTCGCGGGTGTCGGCGAACGCACGCGCGAAGGAAACGACTTCTATCACGAGATGACCGAGGCGGGCGTTCTCGACAAGGTGGCGATGGTCTTCGGCCAGATGAACGAGCCGCCCGGCAACCGCCTGCGCGTCGCGCTCACCGGCCTGACGCTCGCCGAGTATTTCCGCGATGAGAAGGGCGAGGGTGGCCGCGGCCGCGACGTGCTGCTCTTCATCGACAACATCTATCGCTACACGCTCGCGGGCGTGGAAGTATCGGCGCTGCTCGGCCGCATGCCCTCCGCGGTGGGCTACCAGCCGACGCTCGCCGAGGAGATGGGTACGCTGCAGGAGCGCATCACCTCCACCAAGACGGGCTCGATCACGTCCATTCAGGCCGTGTACGTTCCGGCCGACGATTTCACCGATCCGTCGCCGGCCACGACTTTCGCGCACCTGGATGCGACGGTGGTCCTCGATCGGCAGATCGCCGCGATGGGGATCTATCCGGCCGTGAACCCGCTCGACTCGACCAGCCGGCAGCTCGACCCGCTCGTGGTCGGCGAGGAGCACTACGGCACCGCTCGGGCCGTTCAGGCCGTGCTGCAGCGCTACAAGGAGCTGCAGGACATCATCGCGATCCTGGGGATGGATGAGCTCTCCGAGGACGACAAGCTCTCCGTGTACCGCGCGCGCAAGATCCAGCGCTTTTTTTCCCAGCCGATGACCGTCGCGCAGACCTTCACGGGCCTCGAGGGCAAGTACGTGCCACTCAAGGAAACCATCCGCGGATTCAAGGGCATCCTGGCCGGCGAGTATGATGCTCTGCCGGAGCAGGCATTCTTCAATGTCGGCACCATCGATGACGCGGTCGCCAAAGCGAAGAGTCTGCAGTAGCGGAGGCCGGCGCGATGGCGGACACCATTCAGGTCGATATCGTGAGCGCCGAAGGCGCGATCTTCTCGGGTCTTGCCCGGATGGTCTTCGCGCCGGCCAAAGAGGGCGAGCTCGGCATACTCCCGCGGCATGCACCGCTCCTCACGCTCCTCAAGCCCGGCGAGGTGCGGGTGCAGCCCGGGGAAGGCGACGAACAACACTTCTACGTGGGGGGCGGCGCGCTCGAGGTGCAACCGCATCGGGTGACGGTGCTCGCCGATACCGCGCTTCGCGCGAAGGATATTGATGAGGCCGCGGC
>JASHUC010000178.1 GCA_030040235.1 Gammaproteobacteria bacterium
GGATACGCATAGATCAGGTAGGGCGCAGAGCTCGAGTTCGGCAGCGTTTGATAAAAGCCGATCCAGGATCCGGGCGGGGAGGCCGCGGAGGAGAGATTGACCGTGTACGAGGCGGCGGCGGTCAATGTGACGCCGAGCGAGGCGGAGCTTACCGAGCTCGGCGTGCCGGCGGTGACCGGCACCGACTGGAGGATCACCGTCTGGATCCCGGGACCGTGGATCACGAGGTCATAGTCCTGCGTCGCGGTGCTGCAGGAATACGCGGCGCTGCTGCTACTGCTGCTGCTCGTGGTGGTGGTCGTCGTGGTGGTGCTCGTGCTGCTGCAGGGAAGCGGGTACAGCACGAAGCTGCCATCCGACTGCAGCGGCGCGCTTGCGACGATGGTGTTCTGGGTGCCGTTGCTCTCCTCGGCGGTGACCTCGATGCCACCGACGCCAGTGGCCGGGAGCGCCGAGACGTCGACCGTTCCGGCGATCGTGCCCACCTCCGCGAGGTTGTAGGCCATCAGGTGCGGAATGAGGACGAACCCGGACTGACCGCTCACGGTGTAAGGCACGAGGTCGCGCGAGGCATCGAACTCCACCGTGAGGTAGCTCGTTGCCGCCGACGAGGAGCCGCCGAATATGCCGAGTCCAGAGGACGCGCACGCGCCGGTCACGGGGTCGTAGATCTCATCGTAGCTGCACTCCGTCGTGCCGGCGGTGGTGCTCGTCGAGGTGGCGATGCAGGAGCCGGTGGTCGCATCGTACGTGGTTCCATAGGCGCACGTGGAGGCCGAGGTGGTGGAGGTGGTGGATCCGAGGGTGCCCGTCGCGCTGCCGATCTGAATGCAAGTGCCGATCAGCGAATCGTAGATCTCACCGGAGGTGCAATCGGAGGACGTCTCCGTCCCGTATGCACACGTGCTCGTGGTGGTGCTGCCGAGCGTCGTACTGCCCGAGGAGCTTGCCGCACAAGCGATCGCGGCGAGCGTGGCTTGCTCGGCGCTCTGGACCGTCAGGGAGACCGGAAAGGTGATGCCCTGCGCCGCGTTGGGTACCGCGAGCGCCACGCGCTCGAGCTCGCCGCTGCCGTTGACGTAGTCGACCTCGTCGTTGTAGAGGGCACCCGCCGCTTGCGCAGAGCTCGTGAGAGCCGCATTCGAATCCGTGAGCACCAGGCGGATTTGCGCGTAGGTGCCGCCGGAAAGCGCGAGGTTGGTCGCAAACTGCGAGAGCGTGCCATTGGTCACGGCGGCGAGATCGATGGTTTGCGGCGAGGAAAGCGTGAACTGCTGCCAGCCGCTGTCGGTCGGCCCTGCGGTGGCGCTGGTGTTGAAGGCGACCTGTTTGAGGGTCACCCAGACGTGCGAATACGCTGCGGGGACGTTGGCACCCGTCGAGAGATCGGCGCTCGGCGTGCACCCGGTCAGCGCGGCATAGGCGAGGATGCAAAGCGCGAGCCGTCGCCAGTACGCCTCAGTGTCGAGCCAACGAGCGATCAATCCGCTCTCCCTTTTCCTGTCGCCGATTCGCGTCACTGCCGAGGTGCAGACACTTCGAGACTACGCCAGCCGCCAATCCCTGTCGATGCACCGAAGGTTGCGCCCGGTTACGAACTGTGACGACGGTCTTATTTCCGCGGCCCGGTCGGCAGAGGCTCATCGCTTCGGTTTGCGCTTTCCCTCGCCGTCGGGCCCCTCGTCGCCGATGTCGTAATCGTCGAAGTCGCTCGTCAGCTCGGCGGTGCGCTTCTCCTCGAGCAATTTCTCGAGGCGCCGCCAGGCAGGATCTCCGGTGCGCACGCCGCGGCGCTTGGCGAGATCGAGGTCCTTGATCACCTGGTCGAGATCGACGTCGGTGTCCTCGCTCACCGGCTCATCGGCATCCTCGTCTTCGAACTCGTCCGATTCGGGCTTCTCGCTCATGGCTGCGGCAACGCCTTCCTCCGTCTCATTTAATGAGATCGTTCATCTCGAAGATCGGCAGGAGCATGGCAAAAACGATACCCATGACGAACAGCCCCATCAGCACGATCAGGAGCGGTCCGAGCAGGCCGACGAGGGCGGTGAGCAACCCGTCGAGCTCCCGCTCCTGGCTCGCGGCGGCGCGCTCGAGCATGCCCTCGAGCTCCCCGCTCGCCTCCCCGCTCGAGATGAGGTGCACGGTCATCGGGGGAAACAGCCGGCTCGCCGCCAGCGAGCGGCCGATCGGGGCGCCCTCACGCACGCGCTGGGAGGTCTCGACGATCGCATCGCGCATCGGCAGGTTGGTGACCACCTCGCTCGCGATGCGCAGGGCCTCGAGCACCGGGACGGCGCTCGCGGTGAGAATGCTGAGCGTGCGGGTGAAGCGTGCCGTGTTGAATCCGCGGGTAAGCTTGCCCACGATCGGTAGCGCGAGCAGCATCCGGTGATAGCGGCGCCGGGGCTCGGGCTTGCGAAGCCAGCGCGCGAGCAGCACGGCGACGACTGCCGCAACCACGAGCATCGCGAGCCCGTAAGTGCGGAAGGTGCTGCTCACCAGGATCAGCAGGCGTGTGGCGAGGGGCAGCTGCGCATCCTTGGACTGGAACACCGCGATCACCTTCGGGACGACGTAGGTCAGCAGGCCCGAGACGATGGCGAAACACATCACGCTCAGCACGATCGGGTAGAGCATCGCGCCCAAGACCTTCTGGCGCGTCTCCTCGCGACTCTCCGTGTAATCGGCGAGCCGCTCGAGGACGTTGTCGAGGTGACCCGACTGCTCGCCGGCGGCGACCGTGGCGCGGTAGATCTCCGGGAATACCCGTGGAAACTCGGCGAACCCGTCTGCGAGGGTATGGCCTTCCATCACCCGCGAGCGCACGCCGAGCACGATGCTCTGCACGCGGGGCTTCTCCGTCTGCTGCGATACGGCGAGCAGCGATTCCTCGAGGGGCAGGCCGGCGCGCACGAGAGTGGCAAGCTGTCGCGTGACGAGTGCCAGATCCGAGGGCGAAACGCGCCGCACCAGGCTGAATCCGCGCTGCTGGGTCACCGCCTCCTTCTGGGCGACTTCCGTGACGGCGACGGGCAGCAGCTGGCGCTCGCGCAGCAGCTGCCGCACGTGCCGCGCGGTGTCACCCTCGAGAATGCCCTTGCGTTCGCGTCCGCCGTTATCGAGCGCGGTGTACTCAAATGCACCCATGCACACGTTCCGTGGTGCCCGGATGGCCGATGCCGAGCTTCACACTAGTCTTCGCGGGTGACGCGCAGCACTTCCTCGATCGTCGTCTCGCCCTGCAGCACCTTCGCCCGGCCGTCGTCGCGAATGGAGGGCGTGTGAGTGCGCGCATAGCGCTCGAGCTCGTGCTCGGCGGCCCCATCGTGGATCATGGTGCGCATGGTGTCGTCCACGATGACGAGCTCGTAGACCCCGGTGCGCCCGCGGTACCCGCCACCGGCATCAC
>JASHUC010000179.1 GCA_030040235.1 Gammaproteobacteria bacterium
CTTGTCCGCCTGCACGACGGTGACGCCCGGCCCGAGCACGAGGCTCAGGGACCCCTTGGCGCCCTTCAGCGTCACGGCGCTGCCCGCGATCGTGGCGGTCACGCCCTGCGGCAGGTCGACCGGCGCTTTGGCAATTCTCGACATGGTCGCTCTCCGTTACGCCACGATGCAGAGCACTTCGCCGCCCTGACCGATCGAGCGCGCCTGCTTGTCGGTCATGACGCCTTTCGGAGTGGAGACGATCACCGTCCCCATGCCGCCCAGCACCTTCGGCAACTCGTCCTTGCCGCGGTAGATGCGCAGGCCCGGCCGGCTCACCCGCTCGAGGCGGTCGATGACGGGGCGGCCCTCGTAGTACTTCAGCCCGATGATCAGCTGCCGCTTCTGGCCGTCGCCGTCCACGCGAAAGTCGGTGACGTAGCCCTCCTCCTTCAGCACCCGCACGATGGCGGTCTTCAACTTCGAGGAGGACATGCTCACCTCGGTCATGCGCGCGCTCTGGCCGTTGCGGATGCGGGTCAGCAGGTCGGCGATGGGATCGGTCATGCTCATGCGGCGTTCCTCACCAGCTCGCCTTCGTCAGGCCCGGGATCTCACCGCGCATCGCGACCTCGCGGATCTTCTGGCGCGACAGCCCGAATTTGCGGTACACGCCGCGCGAGCGGCCGGTGATCTGGCAGCGATTGCGCAGGCGCGAGGGACTCGCATCGCGCGGCAGCGACTGCAGCCGCACCTGCGCGGCCAAGCGGTCCTCCACCGAGGTCTTGGGGTCGCGGATCACTTCCTTCAACTGCGCGCGCTTCGCCGCGTATCGCTTCACGATCTTCGCGCGGCGCTTCTCGCGCTCGACCATGTTCGTCTTCGCCATGCCCTCTTTTACCTCCGGAACGGGAAGTTGAACGCCTCGAGCAAAGCTCGACCCTGCTTGTCGTCCCGCGCACTCGTCGTGATCGTGATGTCCATGCCGCGAAGCTGATCGATCTGGTCGTACTGGATCTCGGGGAAAATGATCTGCTCCCTGACGCCGAGGCTGTAGTTGCCCTGTCCGTCGAAGGAGCGCGGGGAGATTCCGCGGAAATCGCGAATGCGCGGGATCGCGATGTTGATCAGCCGGTCGAGGAACTCGTACATGCGCGCCCCGCGCAAGGTCACCTTGCAGCCGACGGCGAGCCCCGAGCGCAACTTGAACGAGGCGATCGACTTGCGCGACTTGCACACGAGCGGCTTCTGGCCGGTGATCTTCGTGAGATCGGCGACCGCCGCATCCATCACCTTGCGGTCGGCCACGGCCTCACCGACGCCCATGTTCACCGTGATCTTGGTGATCCGGGGCACCTGCATCGGGTTCTCGAGCGCGAGATCCTTGCGCAGCTGCGGCACGATCTTGTCGCGGTAAATCTCTTGCAGTCTCGCCATCGCCATACCTTCACACCCGGGGCTTCAAACCTCGAGCACCTCGCCGTTCGAGCGGAAGATGCGCACCTTGCGCCCATCGTTCAGGCGCTTGAAGCCGACGCGGTCGGGCTTCTTGGTGCCCGGATTCCAGATCGCCACTTTCGAGAGCGGCAGCGGCATCTCCTTCTCGATGATGCCGCCCGGCCGGTTCACCTGTGGGTTCGGATTCGGCTTCTGGTGCTTCTTCGCCCGGTTCACGTTCTCGACGAGCACGCGGTCACCCCCGAGCACCTCGATCACCGTGCCACGGGCACCCTTGTCGCGACCGGCAAGCACGACGACCAGGTCGCCCTTGCGAATCTTCTTCATGGCCTTACAGCACCTCCGGCGCGAGCGAGATGATCTTCATGAACTGCTGAGTGCGCAGCTCGCGCGTCACGGGGCCGAAGATGCGCGTGCCGATCGGCTCGAGCTTGTTCGTGAGCAGCACCGCCGCGTTGCCGTCGAAGCGGATGAGCGAGCCGTCGGGGCGGCGCACGCCCCGCCGCGTGCGCACCACCACCGCATCGTAGACCTCGCCCTTCTTCACCTTGCCGCGCGGAATCGCGTCCTTGACGCTCACCTTGATCACATCGCCCACGGTCGCATAGCGGCGCTTGGTGCCGCCGAGCACCTTGATGCACATGAGCGTGCGGGCGCCGCTGTTGTCCGCGGCATTGAGCATGGTGCGCAACTGAATCATGGCCGCCTCGTTCGCCTTCAGCGGTCCTGCGCCCGCTCGAGCACCGCGACCAGCCGCCAGGACTTGCGGCGCGACATCGGCCTGCAGGGCGTGATCGACACCACGTCCCCCTCGCGCGACTCGCCGTTCTCGTCGTGCGCGAGGAGCTTGGTGGTGCGGCGGATGAACTTGCCGTACTCGGGATGGCGGACCAGACGCTCGACCTCCACGGCGATCGTCTTCTGCATCTTGTTGCTCACGACCCGGCCCGTGAGCGTGCGGCGGGTTTGCGTCCCGCCCGCGGCAGGCTTCGTCTCATCGGCGCTCATGACTTCCTCGCTCCGCTCGCTTTCGCTCGGCTCTTCTTGCGCGCGCCCGCTTTGGGTGCGCTCCTCTTCGCTCGGCTCGTGTCACGGGTGTGCGCCTTGCGCGCGCCCTGCTTGGTGCCCGTCTTCTTCGGCCGCCGCTTCGCCGCGACCGGCCGTCCTTCGCGCCTTGCGGAGGTGCCCGGCTGCGCCGGGGTCTGCGCCGCGCCCGACGGTGCGGCACGCGCGGGCGCGCCCGGCGTTGCATCGCTCGTGCCGGCAGGCAGCTGCAACCCGAGCTCCTGCTCGCGCATCACGGTCTTCAC
>JASHUC010000017.1 GCA_030040235.1 Gammaproteobacteria bacterium
GTGAGCCGCCGCGCCTTCGGGCGCGACTGGCGCTACCCGATCACGAACGGGTACCGGCGGTAGGGGCGGCAGGATGAGCGTCTAGGGGGGGCGGTATGGATCCTCCGCTCAATCGTTGCGGCCGGCGTGAGGCGAGCAAGTCATTGTTTTCGCAAGATTTTTAAAAATGTGCTGTGAGGTTTAAACCGCGGAGTCTATAATCGTAAACCGATTTGTAAACCTAGGAAACTCCGAGAGCTCGACATGGGCAACCCCCTTAAGAATCCGCCCGTGTACTTCACGGTGGCACAGGTGCGGTTCAATCCGATCCTGAAGCTCGCCGACTTCCTTCCGAGCATCCAGGAGAGCTTCCGCCAGGCCCGGTTTCCAGACTTTGTGAAGCACGCGACCGTGGCCATCAAGGTCAAACTGCAGGATGGCCAAGTGACTCCCACGCCGGAGCCTCAGGAGAGATATGTCTTCGGCGACGCCGCGAAGACCCACAATTTCCTGCTGGATGCAGACTCCTTGACGTTTCAATCGACGGACTACGGCCAGTTCGAATCGTTCTCGGAGGAATTCCTGCGGGGCTTGGCACGTATTCACGATGTTGTCCAGCTCGATTTCACAGAACGAGTGGGCCTTCGTTATCTGGATCGCATAGCCCCGATAGCTGACGATCACCTGCGCCAGTACTTGGCGCCTGAGGCATTGGGACTGAGTGCTCGGCTGGACGGCAACCCAGCGCACTCTTTCTGCGAAACCCTGACAGAGCTACGCGGTATGAAGCTCCTGTCTCGCGCCATTACACGAGCGGGACCCGTAGCATTTCCGCCCGATCTCCTTCCCCTTGGGCTCGAAGTTGCGAAACGTTTCAAGTCGCAGCAAGGCTTGCACGCTATCCTGGACAATGACGGCTTTTTCGATCGGCGCGAACCGTATTCGGCGGATACCGTGCGCAAGCATCTCGATACGGTCCATGAAGTGATCCGAATGGCGTTCCGTGCTATCGCAACGGACTACGCCTTCAAGATGTGGAACCAATAGCCATGCACCCAGCCTGCCCAGTCATTGAATACACCGAGGCTCAGCCATTGCCACTTGCCGCCCAGTATGTGCAACCAGCGGGGCATGCGTCCGGCCTCGTCGTCGTCACCGGCACTGGGACCAACAGCTCTCTTCAATTCTTCCGCGACAGGTTCGGCTACCCGCTGTTTCCAATTATCGAGCGAGAAATGACATCGCAGGCCAGTGCTGCGTCCTTCGCCGATCTCATGCTCGAGGTGAAAGAGGCCTTCGGGCGCACAATGACTCGCCTGCCCGTGGTGTTCGGCGTGTCTCGACAGACACTGTACAACTGGCTTGCGGGCGAGACCCCAAAGGAGTCGCATCAAACCAAGCTGATTCAGCTCGCAGCGGCTGCTCGTGTCTTCGCGCTCGCCAGCTTCAAGCCGACCCCTGCAATGCTCGATAGAACTGTTGCACGCGGCAAGTCGTTTCTAGCCTTGCTTGCTGAAGGCGCTGACGGCGCTGCCACGGCGAACTCCTTGATGAGGATTGTCGAGCGAAGCCTGGCTTCGCGTGCTCGCCTGGAAGCCGCTCTGGCCGGCCAGCCGAAGGTTCGGCCGAGCATCTCGGATATCGGCGCTCCGGCATTTGATGAAAAGGCATAGTAGCGCGATATGGTTGAGGAGGCCGTCGCTGCTGCATGGACGCGCTCGGTCGCATGGCGCCAAGGCCATGTATTGACCGCGGATGCGACCGCGGCGTTGGGTCTCGCACATCCGACCGGCGAGGCAGATACCTGCGTCATGGTCATCAGCCATGACTGCGATCTTGCCAATGACGATCTTGAGGCTGAGCCGTTCGCGGAAGTGATCGTCGGAAGGCGAGTGCCCAAGGCCAACCCAAGTCTCACCCGTACGAAATCGCCCCGCACGCTTCATCTTGAAATGAGCTGCGACGGGGCGGCCGTTGCGGTGGAGCTCACTGCGACCGCAAAGGCGCTCGTCGCGAAGTCTCGTCTCGCCCGTTGGCGCCCCGATTCGCGCTACCGCTTGGACCCCAACGGCCTCGACACTCTGCGGCATTGGCTCGCTGTGCGTTACAAGCGCGCTGCATTCCCCAACGAATTCGATCGCCGTATGCACAAGGTGACGGATCTGGCGCAGAAGCTCGACAAGGCAGTCAGAGGAGCTGATCCGATTGTCTCGGCCGTCTACTTCCGCCTCAATCCTTTGGAGGAGCGGCCAGCCGATGATCCGACGCCGTACGAACTCACGATCGTTTTGACTTACGAGCCCGGTGCAGATCCTGAGCACAGCGACGACCTAGCTTGCGAGGCGGCCGAGAAGATCCGGCAGAGCTTCAGCAGGAGGTGCTTCGACGAAAAGACTCAAGGTTGGAAGCTCATCAGACTGATGGATGTTGTCGCGATTTCAGAAGACGAGATTAGGGTGAGCCACGCAAAGCAACTTCAGCAGTGGCGGCTTGAGCACCTGAGCCTCAAACCGGATACGAACTCTGCAACGCCACTCGACCTGTTGGCCTGATCTATTGTGTCCGCGTATCCGGCACCTGGTACCTCGAAGCCATGTAATCACAATCGTGCCGGCCATTCCCGTACAGCTCCCAGCTGAGCTCGAGCGCTTTGTGACCGACCAGGTGAAACAAGGCAACTATGCTTCGCCCGAAGCGGCTATCGTCGCGGCCGCGGACCGAGAACGGCGACGCGCCGAGCAACATGCCTGGCTCGCCTCTGAGATTCAGAAGGGCGTCGACGATTCCGGAGCGGCAGGTGCGCTCGACGTGGAAGAGATCATTCGCCGGGGCGAACTGCGCTCGGCAACGCGCGAGCGTCACTCGACACCTCACAAGTGACGCCGCCACGGTCGGTCGCGAAGCATAATGGACCAGCAAGAGAACGGCAGGCGTGCGTGATGGCCTGCGGTACGGGCCTTCTTGCCCCTTGCGACTCACTGGATAGCCAACAATCCTTCATTCCCAACAACTTGCTCACCTCAGAAACCAGTCAACCAGTCACGATTGTC
This sequence comes from Gammaproteobacteria bacterium, assembly GCA_030040235.1. The sequence goes on from JASHUC010000017.1 coordinate 3,030, forward strand.
GCCCCCGTTCATTCGCTATCATCAACAATCCAAAATGCAACGTGAGGCCGCTACCCGTGTGCAGCAAGAGAAGGCGGACACCTCCATCTCGCCGCATCGGGTATCCCTGCCCAGCGACGGGCAGTGATGAGCAGCTTCGTTTCACTTCCCCCGTAACTCCGCAAATGGAGAGTCCGCTGCTTACGATTCACCAGGCGAGCTGGATGCGTGGCGTGAACGAATACGACGCTGTCTCTGTCTCGCACGAAGGGTCCTTCCGGCAGATCCCTGATCCTTACGCGCCTCGGCGAATCGAACGTATTGAGGCGGCAGGCGGCACCGTAAAACGGTGCCACAAACCAAGCGCAGGGATTGCCGAGCGATATCACGAGCTTGATCCCCAGGGTATCTAACGTATCTTGCAAATAGCGCCGACAGGCTGCCGTGAGGTCGCAGTCCTCCCGCAACGGGTGCGGGCCTTCCTCTTTTGCGGCGCCCGGCCGCATGACCGGCCAAGCGTTGCTGTAGAAACAGTCCGCGGGATCGAAACCAGACGCTGTAAGCATTGCGTCTAGTACAGCGGCGGATATGTTAGGTTCATGAAACTCCCGCTTAAGGTATCCCTTAAAGGTCTGTTCGTTCCCCCAGTCGGAGCCGAGCACGATCGTAGACACGGACTCACGTTGCTCGTCGCAGATACCCAGGCTGCCTGGGAAAAAGACTTGGCCCAGCTCGTACAGGGGGGTGCCAGCGAATGACTTGCAGTCGGGACACTTAGGAAGGCTACGGAGCCCTTCCCGTAGAGCCATTATCTTTTTGGCGACTCTCATAACGAGCTCGCTTTTCAGGGGCTCCCGGGCATCAAGGTCGCCAATGCAGCGCCTGCGGACGAGGAGTTCCGGCTCGTAGGCAGCGGCAGGATCTGCGCTCCCGCGCAGGATCCGGTGGCGGAGATCCGCCGGGACGTCCGGCGGTCGGCGGAGGAGAAACTGGCTTCGCTCGAACAGGATGGAGCAGCGGCGCCGAACCGCGTGAAGCGGCGCCGGCGATTTCGACGGCATTGACGACCGCCTCGCGAGCCAGGCCAGCCGGCTACCAGAACTTCCACCAGTGCTTCTTGCGGGCGGGCTTGCGGGTGTCCGGGACGTTGGCGAA
>JASHUC010000180.1 GCA_030040235.1 Gammaproteobacteria bacterium
CTCAACCCTTATTGCGCCGCTCGTTGATGTAGTCGATCGCTTGGTGGACGGTCGTGATCTTCTCGGCGTCCTCGTCCGGAATCTCGATCTCGAACTCCTCCTCGAGCGCCATGACCAGTTCGACGGTATCCAGCGAGTCCGCGCCGAGATCATCGACGAAGGACGCGTCGTTGGTCACCTGTTCTTGTTTAACGCCCAGCTGCTCCGCAACGATGGCCTTTACCTGCTGCTCAACCGTGCTCATTACGCGACTGTCCTTTAAGAGGGTTGGATCCGCGTGCGCACCGGACAGGCGGCACGGGCGCGGTATTGTAGGGGAACACCCCGGGGGGTGCCACCCGAAAAAGGGACGCGAGTAGTTGTTTTGCTTGGTGAATCCACGGCGCGTTCCGGGACGGTATCGACGCCGCCGGCCCCGCGCGCGAGGCGCCGCGCCGCACGGCCCCGCTGTGGTGACAAACCAACGCGCCCGGCCGGCGCCCCGGCGGCGCCCCGGCGGCGCGCTGAGCGCTCACGGCATGTACATCCCGCCGTTGACGTGCAGCGTCTCCCCCGTGATGTAGGCGGCTCCGGGAGAGGCGAGAAACAACACCGCTGCGGCAACATCCTCGGCCGTCCCGAGCCGCTCCATGGGGATTTGAGCGGTGAGCTGCGTGCGCTGCTCGGCACTCATGGCGCGTGTCATGTCGGTGTCGATGAAGCCGGGCGCTACGGCGTTCACGGTGATGCCGCGCGCGGCGACCTCCCGCGCGAGAGACTTCGTGAATCCCAGCATCCCGGCCTTCGCCGCCGCATAGTTCGCCTGTCCCGGATTGCCGCTGAGCGCGACGATCGAGGCGATGTTGATGATGCGCCCACGACGCTCCCGCATCATGCGTCGCAGCACCGCCTTTGAAAGCCGGAACACGGCGGTGAGATTGGTCTCGAGCACCTGCTGCCAGTCCTGCACCTTCATGCGCAGCAGCAGCATGTCGCGCGTGATCCCCGCGTTGTTCACCAGGATCGTCGGCATGTCCCCGGCCTGCTCGAGTTCCCCGATCAGAGCCCCGATCGAGGCCTCGCTCGCCACATCGAGCACCGCACCGCGACCGTTGTATCCATGCGACGCAAGCTCACCCTCGAGTGCCGCGGCGCCCGGCGGCGAGGTGGCGGTGCCGATCACCCGGGCACCCGCCCCCGCCAGCTGGAGCGCGATCGCTCGCCCGATGCCGCGCGATGCGCCCGTGACGAGCGCCACGTTGCCTTCAAGCATGACTGCCCCCGGAATGTCCGGCCGCGCCCAGGGCGGCCTCGATCGATGCCTCGTCCTCGATACTCATGATCTGGAGCTCCGCGCGGGCCACGATGCGGCGATTGAGTCCCGAGAGCACCTTGCCCGGTCCGCACTCGACGAGCGCCTCGATCCCGCGTGCCGCGATCGCCCGCACGGTGTCGCACCAGCGCACCGGTGAGGCCAGCTGACGCGTAAGCACACCACGAATGCGGGTGGGGTCGGTATGGCTTTGCGCATCGACCGCGCTGATCCACGGGACGGGCGGCGCCGAGATGGCAACCTCTGCCAGCCGCGCTGCGAATTGCGCGGCGGCCGGGCCCATGAGACTGCTGTGCGCCGGGACACTGACCGCAAGCCGGATGGTGCGCCTCGCCCCGAGTGCGCTCGCGGCCTGCATCGCGCGCGCGACGGCCGCGCGCTCGCCGGCGATCACGACCTGACCCGGGGCGTTGAAGTTGACCGGCTCCACCACGGCGCCCGCCGCGGCCGTGCGGCACGCCTCGAGCACCTGGGCGTCCTCCAGGCCGATGATCGCCGCCATGCTGCCGACACCGCTCGGCACGGCCTCCTGCATGATGCGGCCCCGAAAGCGCACCAGCTCCACGGCGGCCCGAAAATCGAGCGCGCCGGCGCATACGAGCGCCGTGAACTCCCCGAGACTATGGCCCGCTACGGCGATGGGCTCAACGCCTCCCCTGCCCCGCCAGAGCCGCCACAGAGCGACTCCTGCGGCGAGCATCGCCGGCTGGGTATTCTCGGTCGCATTCAGCCGCTCGGGGGGGCCCGACTGCGTGAGCTCCCACAGATCGTAGCCGAGCACGGAGGAAGCCTCCGCGAATGTTGCACGCAGCTGCGCGGTTGCCGCGAGCGAGGACAGCATCCCGAGCGATTGCGAGCCCTGACCGGGAAAGACGAAGGCGAAGGACATCGATGATCTTGAGCCTGAGGGGCCCCCCGAGCCGCCCCGCAGGCGACCTAAATGGCGCGCGATTATACCGGCTCGGCGCGCAGCCCAAGGACCGTCGCCGCCAGGAGCCCGCCGAGGGCTCCGTAGAGGTGCGCATCGACGACCACCACCGCCCCGGTGAGAAAGGGCAGTGCCCCGACAAATTGCTCGTAGGCGAGCTTGCCCACCAGGAGTGCCCCGAGCAGCCAGCCGTCGGGCTCGCGGCGCCTCAGGTGCGCGAGCGCGCCCGCCGCGAGCACCCCGTGCAGCGCCCCCGAGGAACCGACGTACCAGAGCACAGTCGAATCACCCATCCACAGGCCGAGGTCGATCGCGGCCACGGAGCTCGCCACGATGAGCAGCCAGGCTCGCGGGGAGTAGTCGCGTGCGAAGAGCATCCAGAGCAGAACGAGTCCGAGCGCGTTGAGAACGGCGTGCTCGACACCGAGATGCGTGATGTGAGCCGTCACCAGGCGCCACCACTGACCGCCGGCGAGAGCGTCGCGCTGATAGCGCAGCAGGCGCTGTGTGGCATCGCCCCAGAACCCCGTTCCCACGAGCGCGGCGCAGGCGACACCGAGCCCAAGGCCATACGCTCCGTCGCAGTTCAGCGACCGCCGGAGCGTGCGTATCGCCAACCCGTCCGCAGGATTGGATTCCTCGGCAGGATTAGAAGGAGTCATTTGCTATGATCCGGCGCCACTTGTATGAAGACCGCGAGCGGGCATTGCGCTGCGACGCTCGCACACGGATAGGATCGACGAACATGCTCCACACTCAATCGGCCTGGCCGCATTCGAGTCGCCCGGCCCGCTCGGCCGGATTCACGCTCATCGAGATCATGGTCGTGGTGGTCATCATCGGCCTGCTCGCCGCGATGATCGTACCGTCGGTCGTCGGCCACGTGGAGGAGGCCCGTGTCACCCGGGCCCACCAGGACATCCAGGCGCTCGGCACCGCGCTCACCATGTATCGGATCGACAACTTCAAGTATCCGACGACCGACCAGGGCCTCAAAGCCCTCATCGAGCGGCCGGCCGACCCGACCATCAAGAACTGGCGCGAAGGCGGCTACATTTCCCAGGGCTCCATCAAGGATCCCTGGGGCAACGACTACCAGTATGTATATCCCGGCACGCACGGCCGCGAGTACGACCTGTACTCGCTCGGCGCCAACGGCGAGGAGGGTAGCGAGGACAGCTCGACCGTGATCGGCAACTGGAACCTCGACAGCAATGGCGCAAACGGAAGCAGTGCGACGGGTGGCACGGGCGGCGCCCCGTAGAGCTGCAAGCGAGGCTCGAGCGCCGGCCGCCGGGCGTGGCTTCACGCTCATCGAGCTCCTCGTCGTCTGCGTCATCATCGGGATCGTCGTCGCGGGGGCGGTCCTGTCGATCTCGGTGCTCGGGCAGGATCACGGGCTCGAGACCGAGCGCGATCGGCTGCTCGTGCTCATGAACTACGCCCGTGATCAGGCCTCGCTCCAGACGCGCGAGCTCGGGCTGTACTGCACGCAGGACGGCTATCGCTTTCTCGCCTTCGATCCCCGCACCAATCTCTGGAAGGACATCACGGACGATGATTCGCTGCGCGCGCGGACGCTGCCCGAGGGCCTCAGCATTCATCTGGTGGTGGAATCCCACGACATCGTGCTCGGCGCGGCGTCCAAGGCGGACGACCTGCAGAAGACCGATCCGCAGGATTACAAGCCGCACATCATGATCTTCTCGAACGGTGATCTCACCTCCTTCGAGCTCACCCTCGAGCGTGCAGGCACCGACCACAGCGCCACGCTCGCACCCGATCGCGACGGCCAGATCGTGGTTCATACCTCATCCGAAAGCGCATCCTCGGAAAGCCCCTCGTGAGCGCCCCTCCGGCACACGCCCAACGGGGATTCACCCTCATCGAGGTGCTGGTGGCGCTCGCGGTCGTCGCAATCGGGATGGGCGCGGTGCTCGAGGCCGTCAGCTCCTCGGCCGATTCGGCGGTGTACCTGCGCGACAAGACCTTCGCCGAGTGGATCGCGCTCAATCAGCTGGCGCAGACGCGACTCAATCCGCAGCCGCCCGCGACCGGCACCAGCGACGGTGAGCTCGATTACGCCGGACGGCACTGGCGCTGGCACCAGGAGGTCTCCGACGCCGGCTTTCCCGGTGTCCTGCGCATCGATGTGACCGTGCAGCAGGCCGACACCCCGCAGGGCGAGAAGGCGCCGTGGATCGGCTCGGTGAGCGGCGCCCTCGGCAGCGCGCTTGCTCCGCCCCGGCTCATGTCGCTCTACAACGAGTACGTGCCGGCTGCGACGGCCGAAGGATCGAGCTCGAGCAGCTCTGCGGGCGCCTTCGGGGCGCCCACGACGGGCGTAACGCCGTCCCAGAGCGGAGCTCTGCCATGAGAGAGCGCCGGGGCCTTCCCCGCGGCCTGCGGGGCTTCACGCTGATCGAGCTGCTCGTCGCCCTGTTCATCACCGCGATCATCTTCGCGATGGGGTACGGGGTCATCAATCAGACTCTGAAGGATCGCGATACGCTCGAGGAGCAGCAGCAGAGGCTCACGGCCGTGCAGAACGCCGTGCGCATCATGGTCCAGGATTTCACGCAGCTCGTGCCGCGGCCCGTGCGCGACGAGCTCGGGCAGACCTCCTTGCCCTGTCTCATGGGAAACCCCAACGGGGTGACGCTCACCGCCGGAACCTCTTCGGGGCTGGGGAACTCCCTTGCTCTGGGTGGGGCGCCGGGATCGAGCGCGACGGGTCTCGGCAACTCCGGCGCGGGAGGCTCGGGCGGTCCCGGGAACCCCTTCAGCCTCAACTCCTCGAGCAGCTCGAGCGGCTCGGCGAGCTCGAGCAGCTCTGACAGCTCGAGCAGCTCCAGCAGCTCTAGCGAGAGCTCCGATACCAATGGCATCGATCTGGTCGTCCTGACGCGCACGGGCTGGGCGAACCCCGCGGGCGTACAGCGTCCGGCGCTCGAGCGCGTCTCGTACCGCCTGGACAACGGAACGTTGCGCCGCGTGCACTGGCCGGAGCTCGACCTGACGCCGGCGACGCAGCCGATCGCTCAGGACCTTCTCGATCATGTGAAGTCCGTCACATTTACGTACCTGACGGATGCGCGTCAATGGGTCGATCAGTGGCCTCCCGCAACGAACGTGGTGCTCTCCCCGGTCGAGGCGAATCCGACGCTGCGCATGCGCCCGATCGCGGTCCAGGTCACCCTGGTGCTCGACGATTGGGGCACGATCGTGCGCATCATCGAGATCCCCACATGAGAACCGCGCCGGCGGCGCGCCAGGGCGGCATTGCCCTCCTCACGGCCATTCTGCTGGTCGCGCTCGGAACCATACTCGCCGCCGCGCTCGGCTACGCAACGGCCATGACGGCGCGGCGCAGTCAGGCCGTCTTCGGGTTCGATCAGAGCATTCTCATTGCCGAGGCGGGTGAGGCGCTCGCGGCCTATGCGCTGCAGCAGAGCCGGATGCTGAACCCGCAGGCCGATGCGCCCGGCCAGCCGTGGTCGATGCCCTACGGTCCGGTGGAGGTGACGCCGGGCATTACCCTCGAGGCGAGCCTCGAGGACATGCAGGGGCGGTTCAACATCAACAATCTGGTGGACGACAACGGTCAGATCGACCCCAACGAGCTTCAGGCCTTCGAGAACCTGCTCCAGATCATCGGCCTCGAGCCGAAATGGGGCCCGGAGATCGCTGACTGGATCGATGCGGACAGTGTCGCTTACGGCCCCGATGGGGCCGAGGATGCGACCTACCTTGGACAGACGCCCCCCTACCGCACCGCCAATCGCCAGATCACGAGCCCGAGCGAGCTTTTGGCGCTGCCCGGGTTCGGCTCGGTGCGCTATACACGCATCGAGCCCTACGTCGCTGCCCTGCCCCGCGGCACCAAGGTCAACGTTTGCACGGCCTCCGGAGTGGTGCTCGATTCGCTCGCGCCCACGGGGGAGCGCCAATACAGCACTCTCGATCCGCAGGACTTCGCCATGCAGCGCGCCGATGGCTGCTTTCCGACCGTCACGGAGTACCAGGCGGCCTTCAAAAGTGCTCCAGGGGTCGCGAGCAGCCTCGCGATGACACAGGTGTCGCAGCAATCGGACTACTTTCGATTGCGGAGCATCGTGGACATTGGCAGCTCGGAGTTCTACTTGTACAGTCTCATGCACCGGGAAAGGAATCAGATGCACGTGATTGAGCGCAGCTTCACTGCCGACTGAGGGGCTTTCAGGCTTGAATTGATCGATGGCAGATTGGCTCCTCATTCGCTTGCCTCGCGCGCAGGACGCGCCCGTTACCTGGCTCGTCTGTGACAGCCAGGGCCGGATCGTCATCCCGCAGCAGAAAGGCACGCTGCTTCAGGCGGCCCCGCTCGGCGGGCCGCGCCGGGTGTGCGTCCTCGTGCCGGCGGGCGATGTAGTCCTCACGGAGGTGGACCTGCCGGTCAGATCGGGCATGAAGGTTCAGCAGGTCGTCCCGTTCGCTCTCGAGGAGCATCTCGCCGAAGATATCGACAGCCTGCACTTCGCCGTGGGCACGCGCCCGGCGGAGGGAGCGCGCACTCCGGTCGCCGTCGTCTCGCGGGCGCTCATGGATCAATGGCTCGC
>JASHUC010000181.1 GCA_030040235.1 Gammaproteobacteria bacterium
CAGTAGATGAGCGCCACGTGTAGCGCAAGAATCGACAGCAGCACGAGCGTGCGGCGCGAGAGGAACGGCCAGTCGTAGCGCGCATACGCAGCCGCAATGTCTCGACCGCCACTCGCGGTAGTAGCCGCAGCCGCTGCGCGCGCGGTGCAGTGCTCACGAAGGATCGTGTAGACAGCCCAGTAGCAACCCAGTGCAAAGCGGAGCCGCGAGAGGTGTCCTGTGCGGCAGAGGAGGTCGGCCAGCCACTCTTCTTCGAGCCTCTCCGCCAGCTGCGATGGAGCGTGCCGCGCCGCCGTGCGCACCAATCTTTGAGGCAGCGTATCGACGCCATTCCGGTCGCGCTCGCTCATGCCAGTACTCCTGGATTGAAGCTCGCGAACAGAGAGCTGGCGCGCACCAGCCCGCTCGGCGTCAGGCGATACAGCCTACGCCTCGGTCGTCCGGCTGTTGAGGGGTCCACTGCCTCCCAGCGGCTGACGAACCAGCCTGCGGACTCGAGTCGCAGCAGGATTGGATACAAGGTGCCCGAAGCGAGCTGGCTGCGCTTGTGCACGTCGGCGCCTGCGAGTTCCTCGGTCGGGCATTGTAGAAACGCGTCGAGCACACGAAGCGTCTGCAAGCTGATGCGTACATCGGTCGCTTTGCGGACCATAGTCGCAAGTCTACATAGGGGCTACGACGTCTGCAAGTCGAGCGCCTGGGATTCCAGGGTACCCATAGATTCAAGCGGTTGGCGGTGGCTTGATGGGCGTCCCGCGGAATTCCAAAACGTGGTTTTGAGCCCATTCCTGAAACGTCCGCGCCGGCTGCCCGAGAATCTCCCGGATGGTCGGAAGAGGGGGCCTGTCTGCGCTCGAGGTTGTCGGTGTCGCTGGCCGTTCGGAACGCAAGTACAGGGCAGTGAAACCCAGCATGATTTCAGCAGTCTGTTGGGTTCGGCCACCGTACTCGCGAGCGATGCGCAGGGCTTGCTCGATCGTGACCTCCTCGAGAGCGATGCTCTCCCCGATAGCTGACGCGATTGCCTGCACCTGATCACGCAAGGTGATCTTCCTTGTTGTAGGCAAACTCCCCGGGACGTATGTGCGTCCACTCGAGCCCCGACTCCTCGACGGCGCGCTCCACGGGTAGGTGAAATGCGGTGTCCATACCGAAGGTCACTGCTCCGGCGGACAGCACCACGATTCGCCGCACTCCCGCGTCGCGCGCCAGCGCGACGACTTCGCGGGCTGTATGGGGGATTGCAAGCAGGAACATCCCCTCAACGCCACGGAGGGCGGAAGATAATGAGGCAGGGTCATTGAGGTTGCCCCGAACGACCTCCGTGCCAGCCGGGAGCTGGGCGTGAGCCTACGTGCTCATCCGGCCTTGTGGCAGACGGCCTCGATGTTGTTGCCGTCCGGGTCGAGGACGAACGCGCCGTAGTAGTTCGCGTGATAGTGAGGTCTCAAGCCTGGCTCGCCGTTGCTCTTGCCGCCCGCCTCGAGTGCCGCATGGTAGAACTCAACCACCTGCGCGCGGCTTTGCGCCGTGAATGCGAAATGGACGCCCGAGCCCGGCGAGGCGTGATCGCCGATCCAGAAGAAGGCCTTATCCGCGACGCCGAAGCCGGCATGCGCGCCCGCCCCCGTCTGCTCCGCCGTGACCTCCATCACGAGCTGGATGCCGAGCGGCCGCAACGCGGCGGCATAGAACGCCTTGGATCTGCGCAGATCCGAAACCGCCAAACCGACGTGATCGAGCATCTCGTCCCCCTTTGCGCCCGGATAGGTATTCTCTGTGGCATATTGTGCCTTCGAATCGACCGCTGTCACCTGGCAGGTGCGTATGCGTCGCATTGGGCTACTATCCGTCGTCCTCTGGCTGACCGGCTGCGCACCGCTTCTGGTGGGCGGGAATCGACCGGCACGTCCGGAGCACCCCGCCACCGGCCCCTGTTCTTCGGGCGGCCTCTCCGATACGGTCAAGATCACCGTGCCGGGTCATCCCTTCGAGGCGATCGCGAGCGCCGACGGGTGCTGGGTTTTCGCGTCGCTGCTCTCCGACACGCCCACGGCCAGCGCCAACAATGGGAGCATCGCCGTGTTTCGCTCGACAGGGGCAGCACTGACCCTCGAGCGAGTCGTACCGCTTTCGCCCGGCTTCGCGGCTGGCATGGCCCTGTCGCACGATGGTGCGCTACTGATCGTCGCCGATGATCACTTCGTCAAATTTCTCGATGCCCGCCGTTTGGTGGATGGGACTCAGGGGGCACTGCTGGGATCCATTCGGGATGCGGTGGCCCCAGGAAGCGTTTATCTCGCCATCAGCGATGACGATCGGACTCTCTTCGTGAGCGACGAAGAGGTGAGCGCCGTGACGGTCATCGATCTGCAGACCGCTCGCCAAACTGGGTTTCATCAGAATGCGATCATCGGCCGGATCTCAACCGGCCGCGCGCCCGTGGGTCTCGCCTTTTCCCGCGACGGACGTCATCTGTTCATCACCAGCGAAGTGTGGCCCGGGCTCGCCGGCTGGCCCAGCACTTGTGGTCCGCGGCCGGGTGCCAGCACCGTGGAAGAGGGCGCCATCGAAATCGTGGACGTCGCGCGAGCGCGTCTTCGTCCTATCGAGGCGGTGGTCGGCCGAACGCCTGCGGGCTGCAGCCCCGTGCGCGCGGTTCTCTCCGCGGACGGATCCCGCCTCTACGTCTCCGCCCGCGGCAGCAATGCGGTCCTGGTGTTCGACGCGGAGCGGCTCGTCAGGGATCCGGCGGGCGCACTTCTGGCGACTGTGCCGGTCGGCACTGCGCCCGTGGGACTAGAAGTCATGGATCACGGCCACAGGATCGTCGTCGCGAACTCGAATCGCTTTGGGGGCAGCGGGGGCCAGGACCTCACCGTCCTCGATGCGTCCAAAGTGGACCAGGGACGCGCCGCCGTCATGGGCAGCATTCGTGTCGGCGAGTTTCCTCGCGAACTGCATGCAGTGCCCGATGGACAGGCATTGTTAGTCACGGATTACGGCTCCGACCGCATCGAGCTCATACCGAGCGTGCGTCTTGAAGTCAGCGATTGAGCCGAGCTGCTCGACAGACCTCGCGGCGCAGTCGTTCGGTGCCGGCCGCAACGATCGAAGTACGCTCGAGAATGCGTGAGGTCTGCCCCTCGAGATCGCTGATGAAGCCACCGGCTTCTCGTACACAGGGCACCACCGCGGCGATGTCCCAGGGCTTCATGAACGGATCGACCGCGGCATCGAGCACGCCGCGGCAAAGCAGGGCGTACTGCACGCAGTCTCCCACCATACGCAGGCGCCCCACCTTTTCTGCGAGCCTCGTGACAGCCTGACCGCCGGGACGAGCGAGCCAGTGGTGTTCCTTGACGCTCGTCATTCCGACCTTCGCTTGGGCCAACGACCGTGGCGCCGACACGTGTACGCGCCGCGGCCGCCCCTTTCGGTAGGTGTGCCAGCAGCCGTGCCCGATCGCGGCGAACGTGGTCTCGCCCAGCGCAGGCAGGTGGATGCACCCGAAGACCGGTTCGCCGTCGATGACCAGCGCTAGCAGCGAGCCGAACATGGGCATTCCGAGCACATAGGACGCGGTTCCGTCGATCGGGTCCAGCAGCCAGCAGCGTCCCCGACGCGCGATCTGCCCACCGTACTCTTCTCCCGAGATCGCATCGGCCGGCCACTGCGCCCGCAGCCGGCGGCGCAGCAGCCGCTCGGCCGCCCGGTCGGCGATCGTCACCTCACTGCCATCGGATTTGAGTCGCGCGCGGGTCCGGTTGAGATTGCGCAGCACGATCGCATCGGACTGCCGCAGCAGTGCCGCGACGGCGGGAACGAGCGATCGGAACTGCGACTTCGACAACGTGGGCATCTCTCCAGCGTACCAGATCCCTTCATCGGGCTGTCATTTTGCGATGGCAGTGTCTGTCGCTTACCAATACCGATAAGCCGGGGGTCGCTTTGAGAACGAACCCAAAGATCACGTGCGCGGTTCTCGCGGCGTTGGGTGCGCATTCGGTATGTCACGCCGCCGACGCGCCGGATACCACGGCAGCAACCACCGTCGCAGTACCCAGCGATCCCGTCGCAGCACCTACGGCCGCAGTATCGAGCGACACCTTGCAGACCGTCACGGTCACTGCGGAGCGCCGTGCGGAATCGGCGCAGGATGTGCCGATCACGATCCAGGCTCTCACGGGCGATGAGCTGCGGCAGCTCAATGTGGTGAGCTTCGAGGACGTGGTCAAATACCTGCCGAACGTAAGTTATGGGGCCGATGGCCCGGGGCAGGGCGACATCTTCATGCGCGGCCTGAGCGCGGGCGGCAACGGCGGCAACCAATCGACGGCGACCTTCGCGCCGTTCCCGAACGTCGCGGTGTACCTCGATGATCAATCGCTGCAGTTCCCGGGACGCAACCTCGATGTGTACATGGTGGACATCAATCGCATCGAGGTGCTCGAAGGGCCCCAGGGCACCCTCTTCGGCGGCGGCGCCGAGGCCGGCGCGATCCGCTACATCACGAACAAGCCCGATCTCTCGACGACCAGTGGCACTGCGGAGGCGGGCTACGGGATCACCGCGCACGGTGATCCCAATCATCTCGCGAACGCAGTACTGAACCTGCCGATCATCGATGGCGTCTTCGGCGTGCGGGCAGTGCTCTACCAGGACCACCGCGGCGGCTACATCGACAACCTGCCGAGCACATTCACCCGGAGCAATAACGACGCGGCCGACGGACTCGGCTATCTCGACATTCCTGCAGTGGGCGGTGTGTGTCCCGCCTACCCGGTGAGCAACGGCCTGCCCTCGCGCACCGGACTATGCGTCCCGGGCAACAACGTGGTTGCCAACAACTACTCGCTCGCCCAGAACGCGCAGAACCCGGTCGACTACGGTGGCCTCCGCGTGTCCGGCCTGTGGCAGATCTCCGACAACTGGAGCGCGTTACTCGAGCAGAGCTACCAGGACATGGAAGCCGACGGCTCGTTCGCGCAATACCCCTACGGCTCGGATTACGGCGTGAATCCCTCGGCGCCCCAGGTGCTCGGTCCGTGGGAGGGCACCTTCTTCAGCCCTGCCTATGACAAGGACAAGTTCGAGAATACCGCGCTCACCCTCACCGGGCAGGTCGGCCCCTTGCGGGCGATCTACGCCGGCGCCTACATGGTGCGCAACATCGAACAGACGGCCGACTACACCAACTACGCGCGCAGTACCTCGGGCTACTACTACAGCTGCGCCGGCGGTAGCGGCAGCGGATTCGGCACGCCAGGGAGTCCTCGGACCGCCGGAACTGCCCCCGTCTGCTATTCCCCGGTGAGCTCCTGGAACGACACGGTGAGCAATCGTCACTTGAGCAACGAGTTGCGCCTCAGCACGCCGGATGACCGGCGTGTGCGCGCGCTCCTCGGGGTGTACCAGGAGAACTTCAACATCGCCGACGACATGAACTTTCTTTACAAGGAGATCCCGTCCTGCACGTCGGCGAACCTGGCCATCGCGCTCGCGGGCGGCCCGGTCTGCGTCGCCGATGTCGGACCGGTCCCCGGTCCCAATGATGTGGATCCCACGCTGCGCAATGCCAACACCGCCTTCGGCGAAGACGTGCGCCGCGGCTACAGTCAATCCGCGGCATTCACCTCGATCGATTTCGATCTGATCCCGAAAGTGCTGACGCTCACCGGCGGCACCCGCTACTATCATTACAACGAGTACGAATACGGCACCAAATACACCACGACCGAGAATTGCCAGAACGTTCCGAACGGCGATTGCACCACCGGGGTGTACGGTGGCGGCACCATCATCGGTGGTGACCTGAGCACGAGCGGAGGCGGCGACAAGGGTTACAGCGGCGTGAAGAGCCGCGGCAATCTCACCTGGCACCTCACCGATGAGGTCATGCTCTATTACACCTACTCGCAGGGGTTCCGCCCGGGCGGCTTCAACCGCAACATCGCGGGCGTAGCTAAGGAGGCCGGTCTCACAGGCGACGCACAGTATCAGTACTACACGCCGGCGGGATATGCGCCGGACTCGCTCACGAACAACGAGATCGGTTGGAAGACCGAGTGGTTCGGCGACCGCCTGCAGTTCAACGGCTCGGTGTACCGGATGAACTGGGACAACGTGCAGTTCACATTCTTCGACCCCGCAGAAGGCTTTGGCAACACGAACTTCGTGGTGAATGGCCCGAATTACCGAGTGGACGGCCTCGAGCTGCAGCTGGCAGCCAAGCCGGTCACAGGGCTCACCCTGCAGGCGTCAGGCTCCTGGAACAGCGCGACCCAGACCAACGATCCCTGCCTGCTCGACAACAATCCGCTCAATCCGAACTTCGGAAATTGCATCACGGCGGACACCAAGAGCGCCGACATCGCCAACCCACTCGGCCTCGAGGGGACTCGCCCGGCGTTCTCGCCGCCCCAGCAGTTCAGCCTCCGCGCCCTCTACGAGTGGAGGATGCCCAAGGACATGAGGGGATTCGTCTCCGCCGGAGCGAGCCACGTCGCCCACATGTCGAACGAGCCGCTCAACTACCCGCTGCCGGTCGCGGGCGAGCCTCCCTTCACCACTCGAGAGCTATTCAATCAGCCCGGGTATACGACGTATGATGCCTCTCTCGGAGTTTCGAAGGACAGCTGGACCGTCACGTTCTATGGACAGAACCTGAGTAATTCGGACGCCAGCACCTACACCTCCACGGCGCAGTACATCGTGCAGGAGGTGCCGCTGCGTCCCCGCGTGCTGGGCTTGAAGGTTGACTACAGCTTCTAAGGCATCGACGACCGTCGAAGTGGAGATCGAGCAGATCCGGGCACTCACCAAGGCGCGGCGCCACAGCGAGGCGCTCGCCGCGAGCGAGGCGCTCGCGCCTCGGATCGCCGAGAGCCGCGACCTCCTCTACCTGACGGCGATGAACCTCAGGTACCTCAATCGGATTCCCGAGGCGCTCACGGCTCTCGAGCGGCTCGAGCAGCACCACCCAGGCTACAGCCGGCTGTTCCAGGAGCGCGGCCACTGCTATGTCGCGCTGCGTGATGCGTCGCGGGCCATTGATGCGTTTCTGCGCGGAGTGAACATCAACCCGGCGCTGCCCGCGAGCTGGCGGATGCTTCGAAGCCTTTATCACATGACGGGCGATGAAGGAAACGCCGCGACGGCGGCGCAGCACGTTTCTCTTCTCGAAGCCTTGCCGCCGGAGGTCTTACAGGCGACGAGCCTGTTCTCCGACGGAGAGCTCACGCCCGCAGAGGACATCGTTCGCACCTACCTGCTGAAGCATGGCGATCATGTCGAGGCCATGCGGCTGCTCGCACGGATCGGGATCGAGCGCGGCGTGCTGGATGATGCGGAGGTGCTCCTCGAAGCCGTTCTCGGGCTCGCGCCCGAGTATCGCGCCGCGCGCGCCGACTACGCCCGCGTGCTGCTCAAGCGGCACAAGCATCTCGAGGCGCGCGCCGAACTGCACACATTGCTCCAGCTCGAGCCGGCCAATCGAGAGTATCTGCAGGGATACGCAGCCGCGTGCGTCGGCCTCGGAGAGTTCGAGCCGATCCTCAGCCTCTACCGGCAACTCCTTGCCGCCACGCCGGAAGCGGCACTCGAGGCGGCGGACCTGCACCTGTGGATGGGCCATTCGCTGAAGACGCTCGGTCAGCAACCGGAGGCGATCGAGGAGTACCGCGCTGCGGTTGCGGTGCGCGCCCAATTCGGTGAAGCGTGGTGGAGCCTCGCCAATCTCAAGACCTATCGCTTTGCAGCCGATGAAATCGAGCGCATGCGCAGCGCGGAATCCGCGCCCCCGACTCCGGCGATCGACCGCTATCACCTGTGCTTTGCGCTCGGAAAGGCGCTCGAGGATCGAGGCGAGTTCGGCGAGTCGTGGGGCTACTATGAGCGCGGCAATGCGCTCAAGAACGCCGAGGTGCGTTACCTGCCGAGCATCACCGAGACCAATACTCGACTGCAGACAGAGGTGTGCACGCGGGAGCTCTTCGCAGCGCGTTCAGGATGGGGGGTCGCGGATCCGGACCCCATTTTCATCGTGGGTCTGCCGCGCGCCGGCTCGACGCTCATCGAGCAGATCCTGGCGTCTCACTCTGAGGTCGAAGGGACTCAGGAGCTCGCCGATATTCAGCGCATCGTGCTGGAGCTGCGCGGACGGGCGACGGACCTCGCGAACCCGCGCTTCCCGGGGGTGCTGAGCGAGCTCGCACCGGAGGACTTTCGCCGCTTCGGCGAACGCTACCTGCACGACACCCGGGCGTATCGCAAGACGGACAGGCCGTTCTTCATCGACAAGATGCCGAACAATTTCCGCTACATCGGCCTCATCCATCTGATGCTCCCCAACGCAAAGTTCATCGACGCCCGACGCGAGCCCATGGCATGCTGCTTCGGCAATCTGAAGCAGCTTTTCTCGAGCGGACAGGAATTCAGCTACAGCATCGAGAACATTGCCCGCTACTACCGCACCTACCTCGAGCTGATGAGGCACTGGGACGCCGTGCTGCCCGGATGCATCCTCAGAGTCCAGCACGAGGACCTCGTGGAAGACCTCGAGGGCAGCGTACGGCGCATGCTCGACTTCTGCGGGCTGCCCTTCGAGCCTGCGTGCCTCGAGTTCCACCAGAATCCCCGCAGCGTGCATACGGCGAGCTCGGAGCAGGTGCGCCGGCCGATCTCGCGCGCGGGGTTGCAGCAGTGGAAGCGCTATGAGCCCTGGCTCGGGGCGCTGCGAGACGCGCTGGGGGATGCGCTGACGCGCTACACGGAATGAGCGGATTGGCCTGTTCGGAGCGCCAGTTCCTCATTACGCACGTGGCTCTCGAGCGCCGGAACGAGATCGGCGACCGACTCGAGCACGAGGTCGGCACCGGCCGAGCGCAATGCCTGACGTGCAGCCTCGATGCGCCCGGCGCGCTGCCCCGGCGGGAGCGCTTGCAGGGCCTGGACGGAGAGTGCGAGCGCATTACCCGAGGCGACCCCAACGGTGAAGGCGCCGGCGGCACGGCCCTCGGCGATGCCGACCTCGGCGTCGTCGACCTTGACCACGCGGCTGAGCGGCCAGACCCCGAGCTCCGCACAGGCCTTGTAGATCATGAGCGGCGTGGGCCGCCCCGCCGGGGTCTCCCCGGAGCACACCACGTGCTCGGGAACGTAGCCCTGCTCGGCGGCACGCTCGAGCACCGGCACCATCATCTCGCGGGTGTAGCCGGTCGATGAGGCAACGCGCAGCCCCGCCGCTCGCAGCCGCTCGAAAGTCCCCCGTGCGCCCGGAATCAGCAACGCGGCGTGCGCTGCATGCTCGCGCATCAGTGGGCCGAGGCGGAGCATCAGGGATTGCACATCCTGCGTATCGGCTGCGCGCTGATGTCTCGAGCGCCAGGCCGCGGCCACCTGGGGATCGGCGAGCAAACTGCGGACATGGTCGATTTTCGCCTTGCCCATGTCGCGCCGCGCCGTCGCCTCGTCGAGCTCCACGCCCCGCTCGCCGAAAGCCTCGATGAGCGCCTTTACCGGTGCTGTGCAGCCGAAGTCGACCATCGTGCCGGCCCAGTCGAAGATCACCAGGTCGAAACGGTCCTTGAGGCTCATGTCACTGCACTCCGGTCCAACAAACTGCTGATCACTTCTTCGCCGACGGCAAAGCCCGTCGAAGCACCGGCGCCGCAGGTGACGATGGCGATGCGCACGCGGGGATCCGGCGCATCGAGCAGCACCGTGCGGTCCGAAGCCGAAGCGTAGGTGCCCACCCAGCGCTCGAGGACGGGCGGCGGCTCAACGCCCAGAGCCGCGCGGAACTCTCCGAGAATGAGCGCATCGACGAGCTCGGAGCGGAAGGGATCGGGCGTGGACGCATAATGGTGGCTATCGCCGACGACGAGGCTCCCGTCGACGCTTTGCACCACGATGAGATGGATTCCGTGCCGCACATGCTCGGGCTGCTCCTGCATCAGGCGCGCCTTGAGCGGCGCGGCGACCGGCAGGGCGGCGTAGCCCGCGTAGCGCCCCAACCCGAGATCGGACATCAGGGCCGCAGGCAACATGAATCGCGGTGAGGCTAAGCGCAGCATCTGCAGCTTGCACCGCTTCAGTCCGTATCTCGCCAGGCGCTCCGCGTACAGGCCGTTGAAATCATCGCCGGGGCACACCGCGACATGATCAGCCCTTAGGTCGCCTCGCGAGGTGCGCAGGCCGGGCGCCGAGACCTCCAGCACCCGTGTATTGCGGAGGAAAGTGACGCCGTGCGCCCGTGAGAGCCAGTCGGCAAGGAGCGGGATGGCCGAGCGCGACTCCACGCGCAGGTCCACCGTGCTCTCGAGCGCCGCTTCGAGATCGGGAGCTGGGAGGGCGGGGCAGCGCCGGCGCGCCTCGCTGGCACTCAGGAGGCGACAGCCCTCGGCCATCTCGGTATCGAGAAAGGCCTGAAGAACATCGACCGACTCGGGCCGTCGCACGAGCATCCACAGGCCGCTGTGAACGACCGGAATGCCGGCCGCCGCGGCCACCTCGTGCCAAACATCACGGCTGCGGCGCGCACGCCGCCACATCTCGCCGCGCTCCTGTCCGGTCACGGTGATGAAGCCGAAATTGCGCACCGAGGCGCCGTTCGCCTGCGCATCCGCATCGACAACCGCGACACGCAGGCCGCGCCGTGCGCCCGCGAGTGCCGTGGCGAGCCCGAGAATGCCCGCGCCGACCACGGCGAGGTCGAAATGCGCTGCGGATTGCATTCGCTCGGATTATCGCACGAACGCCGCACGTCCTCCGGGTGTCATCGGCCTGTCACAATTCGAATGTTTGATCGCACTTCTCAGACCATTTTTCACCTCTCATGCGAAGTGCACTCACCGATCGGCTGCGCGGCAGTTCCGCTGTGTTCGTCACGTTCGCGGGTCTTGCGGGCTTCATGACGTACTTCTCGATGTACGCTTTCCGCAAGCCGATCTCCGCGGCGAGCTTCGAGCACGTGCCGGGCTGGCACCACAGTCTCGATTTCAAGATTGCACTCGTCATCGCGCAGGTGATCGGCTACGCCGCCTCGAAGCTGATCGGCATCCGGGTGATCGCCGCCATGAAGGCCGGCTTGCGTGCGCGCGCCATCCTCGGGCTCATCGGCGCCTCATGGGTAGCGCTCGTCGTCCTGGCGGTGGCGCCGCCGCTCCTGAAGATCGCCGCCATCTTCGTGAACGGGCTGTGTCTCGGGCTCATCTGGGGCCTCGTGTTCGGTTACATGGAGGGACGGCGCACTTCGGAAATTCTCGGTGCCATCCTGTGTGCGAGCTTCATCGTCTCCTCCGGGGCCGTGAAGTCCGTGGGTGTGCTGCTCATGCAGCTGCTGCACGTGCCAGAGCTCTGGATGCCGGCGGCCACCGGTCTTGCGTTCGTGCCGGCGCTGCTGCTTGGGGTATGGGGCTTGTCGGTCTTGCCTGCACCGAGTCCGCAGGACGAGGCCGCGCGGGTGCGCCGTGCCCCGATGAGCAAGCCGCAGATGCGCGAGTTTCTGCGGGGCTACGGTGTGGGGCTCGGCCTGCTCGTGATCGTTTACGTGTTCGCGACCGCACTGCGCGATTTTCGCGACAACTTCGCCCCCGAGCTGTGGCTCGCACTCGGGTACCGCAATCCGGCGGCCGTATTCACCGCGACGGAGATTCCCGTCGCCGGCGTCGTGCTGCTCGTGCTGGGGGTGATCTTCAAAGTGCAGGACAATGTGCGCGCTCTGTTCGTCATCCATGGCGTCATCCTCGGCGGGCTGGTGTTGCTCGCCGGCGCGACGCTGCTGTTCGACGCGGGTTGGCTGCACCCGATCGGCTGGATGATCGCGAACGGCGCCGGCATGTACATCGTCTACACGCCGTTCAACGCCATGCTGTTCGACCGCTTGGTGGCCGCCAGCGGGCGGGTCGCAACCGCCGGGTTCCTGATCTACGTTGCCGACTCTGCAGGATATGCCGGCAGCTGCGCGCTCTTGTTGTGGCGTAACTTCGGACTCGTGCACGCCGACTGGCTCACGGTGTTCCATTACACCGTGTACGCCACGTGCATCATCGGCACCGCGCTCACGGTGGCATCGCTGCTTTACTTCGGCGTCCGCGCGCGCGCACGCGCGAGCACCGTCATTCTCGGTAGCGGATAAGCGCATCCCCGAGCGCCGCTTCCAGCGCACCGAGCCACGGTGCGTAGTGGCGCCAATGTGAGAGTCCGTCGCGAAACAGCGGCTGGCGCACCTGCTCGGAGCTCGCGGTACTCACACTGCGCTCTGTCCGGTGAAAAGTCAGGCAGGCCGGCTCGAACTTCAGGCCGCAGAAATCGAGGATGCGCCGCACGCTGCCCGAGAGATCTTCGATCACGTCCTCGTACCGCACGCGCAGCACCCGCCCCGGAAGCACCGTATCCCAGTGGCGCATGAGCTCGAGGTAGGTGCGGTAGTAGCGCGCAATGTTCTCGATGCCATAGGTGAAGTCCTGACCGCCGGCGAAAAGCTGCTTGAAGTTGCTGAAGCAGCAGGCCATCGGGTCGCGCCGCACGTCGATGATCTTCGCATTCGGCAGAATGAGGTGAATGAGGCCGATGTGCCGGAAGTTATTGGGCATCTTGTCGATGAAGAACGGCTTGCCGCGGCGATAGGCTCGCGTCTCATCGAGGTAGCGCCTCCCCAGCCCGAGGAGATCCTGCGGCGCGAGACGCATGAGCACGCCGGGATAGCGGGGGTGGTAGGCGTCGGGTGCGGGGCCCTGCAGCTCGAGCACCATGCGCGGGATGTCGAAGAGCTCCTGCGTCCCTTCGACCTGGCTGTGCGAGGCGAGGATCTGCTCGATGAGCGTCGAGCCCGAGCGCGGCAGACCGACGATCAGAATCGGATCGGGATCGGGTGCGCCGCTGCCGGTGCGCTCCTGGAAGAAGGGCGCTGTGCACACCTCGGCCTGCCGGCGGGTGTTGATCTCGGTGAACTCGGGACGATAGCGGCTGGCCGCGAGCTTCAAGGTATTGCCGCGCTCGTAATATTCGAAGGACGGCCCGTACTCGCCGCGATCCTCGAGCGCCTTGCCGAGTGCGAAGCACAGATGATATCGGTCCACACGCCGCGCAGCGGCCGCGGCCTCCTCGCGCCGCATGCGCTCGAGCTCATCCGAGGAGAACCGATAGGTCTTGAGATTGGCGAGGCTCCAGTACGCATCGCCGAAGCCTGGCCGGGCAGCGGCCGCGGCGCGGTAGGCGGCGAGTGCATCCTCGCGTCGCCCGATGGCTTTGAGGGAGTGCCCGAGAAGCACCCGCCCTTGTGGCCAGTCCGGCGCTTCGGCAAGCAGTTCCTCATAGACCGTGATGGCCCGCTCGTGTTCTGCGAGCCCTGCGTAGACGGTGGCCTGCAGCAAGCGGTACGCGGCATTGCCGGGGGCAACCTCGAGTAGTTCCGTGATCGCGGCGCGCGCCCGCAGATAACTCTGACGCGCAATGAGCACACGAGCGTAGTCCGCGCGGGCCGCGTGATCGTGCGGCACGAGCTCGAGAATTCGCTCCTGAGATCGCGGGATCCGCCTCATTCTCGAGAGTTTCGCATCACCAGGGCAGCGACCTCAAATGAGACACGAGCGTCACGCAAGTTTCATTGGCTTGCAACGGCGCCTCACTAACGTGCGGCGTGCTGGCCCGTCAATCGGCCACCGATTTCCGCAGCGTAACCAACCATCGCTAGCACTTCGGGCGCACGCTCCGCCCGGAGGTAGGGAGGCATTCAATGAGTCGTCCCACGAACAAGCTCGATCGTCGTCAGTTCATGAAAGTCATGGGCATGGGTGCAGCGGCGAGCACGCTCGGTGCCAACATCACCAAGGCGCTCGCCATTCCTGCGAACAACCGCACGGGCACCATTGCCGATGTCGAGCACATCGTGATCCTGATGCAGGAGAACCGTCCGTTCGATCATCAGTTCGGTACGCTGCGCGGCGTCCGTGGCTTTTCCGATCCGCGTGCCGTCAACATCCACCTGCCGCTCGCAAGCGGAACGGGCACGGTGCTCGCCTCGGTGTTCCTGCAGCCGGCCGGTGCCAACAATGTGGCGGCCGGCTACGGTGTACCGCCCAACTCCGGCACCCTGGGCGGCCCGGCGAATGGCGCGTACGTGATTCCGCCCTTTCACGTGAACCCCGAAAGCGTGAGCCCGGGCCTCGAAACGCTCGGACTGACCTACTTTCCCGGGACCAGCCACGCCTGGTCGAACACCCACGAGTGCTGGAATCAAGGTCAGCACGACCACTGGCCGATCGTGAACAGCCCGACGGTGATGTCCTATCTGACGCGCGAAGATATTCCCTACCACTACGCGCTCGCGGATGCCTTCACGATTGGCGACGACTACCACTCGGCGATCATGGGACCCACGAATCCAAACCGCACCTATCTGTTCACGGGTTGCGTCGGCAATCTAGACGACCTCGGTAGCGGCGGCACTGACGGGCACGGCGCGGGTCCGATGACGGGCAACGGCTTGAGTCCGAACAATGCCTACTGGACCTTCCCGACCTTCCCCGAGCGCCTGCAGGCGGCGGGAATCACGTGGAAGATCTATCAGGATCTCGCCGGCTCGACCTTCAACCCGGATTTCGGCGACGGCACATCGAACTCTTTCGCCGGCAACTACACCGACAACCCGGTGCTCTATTTCAATCAGTACGCGAACTCCCCGCCCGGATCGCCGCTCTACGATAATGGGTGCACCGGAACCGGGATCATCAACAGCATCCCCGCGAGCGGGGCGCCCGCCGCGGACTGGCTCACCTGGCAGGAGCAGCTCTTCGCGCAGTTTCGCAGCGATGTGCAGAACGGCACGCTGCCGCAGGTCTCGTGGATCGTCGGACCGGCGGGCTACTCCGAGCATCCGGATTACCCGGTCGATTACGGCGCCTGGTACATCTCCCAGGTCCTCGACATTCTGGTGGCGAATCCCGAGGTGTTCAGCAAGACGGTCTTCATCGTCAACTACGACGAGGCGGACGGAAGCTTCGACCATATGCCGCCGCCGTTCGCGCCGGCGTCGCCGGCATTCGGTGCCTCGACCGCCGATGCCAGCCTCGAGATCCTCACCGCGGCGCAGGCGACCCCCGCTGGCCCGATCGGCCTCAACTGCCGCGTAGGGTTTCTCGCGATCTCACCGTGGAGCAAAGGCGGTTACGTCGTCTCCCAGGTGTTCGATCACACCTCGGTGATCCAGTTCATCGAGAAGCGCTTCGGAGTGCGAGAGCCCAACGTCTCTCCGTGGCGCCGTGCCGTGGCGGGCGATCTGACCACGGTGTTCAACTTTGCCAACCCCAATGATGGTCGCGTCCAGCTACCCTCCACGAACGCCTTCCTACCGCCGGTGAACGAGCTCGCAGGCGGCAGCGTCAATACCTTCGTCCCGACCCAGAGCGACGTGACGGCCGGGCCGCCGGCCCAGGAAGCGGGCGTACGCCCCTCGCGCGCGCTGCCTTACGAGCTCTACGCGTATGGCAGCGTGGAACTCGCAAACGGTACCTTCACGATCGCGTTCCTCAACACCGGTGCGGTCGGCGCTGTGTTTCAGGTGCGCTCGGGGAATTCCGCGGACAACGTGCGCGCCTACACGGTCGAAGCCGGCAAGACCCTATCGGGAACATGGACCGAAAGTCCCACGTATGATCTCTCGGTCTATGCGCCGAATGGCTTCACGCGCTACTTCAAGGGCAGTACAACTGCCGGCGCGGCGGCGCTCGAAGTGCGCGAAAGCTACGACACCAATGGCCAGGGCTCGATCGGCTGGCGGATCACCAACGTGGGTGTCGCAAACGCTACCGTCAGCGTACTCGATGCATACAGCGGCCAGGTGGTCACGCAACGTCTGGAGGCGGGCCAGAGCTTCGAGAACCTGTGGTCGCGGGAGAGCTTCTTCGGCTGGTACGACCTGATCGTCACCGTCGCAGAGGACCCGACGTTCAACTATCGCCTCGCCGGGCACGTCGAGACCGGCAGGGACAGCTTCTCGGATCCGGCACTCGGAGGGTTCGAGCTCAAGGCCTGATGCATCCCGATTCCGGTCCGGGGCGTGGTTCGGCGCCTCGGACCGGATTATTTCTCAGCCTGGCGCCGCCGCGGGATAGACGAGCGCACCGCCCTGGAGCGCTTGAGCGGCCGGCGTGAGGACTGCCGGCTCGACGTGATTGAGGCCAAAGATGTGCGCGACGGCGAAGCCCCGAGCCAGAAGATAGTCCGCAATGATTCGCCGGTGGCACCGCCACCAGAGAGCCTCCGCGCACATGACCGCGCAGCAATGCTCGGCGGCGAGGTCACAGAGCTCCTCAAACCCGGCGCGGAATGCCTCGGTACCGGCGTAATCGGCATAGGCGCGAAAGGACGCATTCTGCCAGTACCGAGTAGGGCATCGAGGCAGGCCGGCGCATCGAACGTGCCCGAAGTAGTAAAATTCCCAAGTAAGATCAACATAGCAGAGATCACGCATGCTCAAGCCCGAACAGAACGAGCTTCTCACCCGCGTCGGGCCGGATACCCCGATGGGCGATTTTCTGCGGGAGTACTGGGTCCCGGCCTGCCGCTCGGCCAAGCTCGAGGTGGATGGCGCCCCGGAGCGGGTACGCCTGTTCGGGGAGAACTTCGTTGCCTTCCGCGCAACCGACG
>JASHUC010000182.1 GCA_030040235.1 Gammaproteobacteria bacterium
TTGCCGTTCGTGCCGGTCACGGCCGCGACCGGGGCATCGGCGGCGAGCGCGAACAGCTCGACGTCGCCCACGATTTCCAGGCCCCGGCGCCGCGCCGCGTCGAAGAACGGATGCGAGAGCGGCAGACCCGGGGAGGCGACCACGCACACCGCCTCATCGAGCAGCGCCGTATCGAGGCCTCCGAGCCTCACGGGAAGCTCGGGGTCGAGCGCCCGCAAGCGCCCGAGCTCCGGAGGCTCGGTGCGCGTGTCCGTCACCGCAACGCGCCAGCCGCGCGCGCGCAGGTACGCGGCGCAGGAGTAGCCCGTGCGGCCGAGCCCGGCGATCACCGCCGTCGAGGCCTTACGACGCAACTCGCTCTGACGCGCGGCGCTCATCTCAGTTTCAACGTCGAGAGCCCGATGAGCACGAGCAGCAGCGAGATGATCCAGAATCGCACGATCACCTTGGGCTCGGCCCAACCCTTCAGCTCGAAGTGATGATGGATCGGGGCCATCAGGAAGATGCGGCGGCCTCCCGTGAACTTGAAGTAGCCCACCTGCAGGATGACGGATGCGGTCTCGAGCACGAACACCCCACCCATGACGAGCGTGACGACCTCCTGGCGCACGATCACCGCGATCACCCCGATCGCCGCGCCGATCGCGAGGGCGCCCACATCACCCATGAAGACCTGAGCCGGATAGGTGTTGAACCAAAGAAAGCCGAGGCCCGCGCCGGCGAGCGCCGAGCAGAAGATCAGGAGCTCTCCGGCGCGGGGCACTGCCGGAATGGCGAGGTACTGCGCGTATACCGCATTGCCGCTCGCGTAAGCAAAGACGCCGAGCGCCGCGGTGACCAGCACTGCGGGCATGATCGCAAGGCCGTCGAGCCCGTCGGTGAGATTCACGGCGTTGCTCATGCCGGCGATCATCAGATACGCGATCACGATGAAGGGCACCGCCGCGAGCGGCTCGGCGAAGCGCTTGACGAACGGCAGGTAGAGGGTCGTGTCCGAGGGCTCCTGCGCCATGTAGTAGAGCGTTGCGGCCGTGATGAGGCCGGCGACGGATTGCCAGAAGTACTTCCAGCGCGGAATGAGGCCCTTCGAGTTGCCGACGACGAGCTTCAGGTAATCGTCATAGAAGCCGATGAGTCCGAAGGCGAAGGTGACCCCGAGCACCGTCCACACGAAGCGGTCGCCGAGGTTGGCCCACAGGAGCGTCCCGACGAGCAGCGCGAGCAGAATGAGCGTGCCGCCCATCGTCGGGGTGCCGGCCTTCGGCAGATGCGACTTCGGGCCGTCCTGGCGCACGACCTGACCGATCTGGTGCCGCGAGAGCTTCGCGATGAGCCAGGGGCCGACGATGAGCGAGAAGGCGAGCGCCGAGATCGCTGCCAGAATTGCGCGGAAGGTGAGATACGAGAAGACGTGGAACCCCGAGTACACGTTCGTCAGACGCTCGGCGACCCAGTAGAGCACGGCTAATGCTCCCGGCCCGCCGGCGGGCGCGGCGCGCCCGCCTCGGCCTGCGGAGCGGCGAGCGCGGCCACGACCCGCTCCAGGCGATTGACGCGCGAGCCCTTGATGAGCACGCGAGCCTCGCTCGTCACGGCCTCCCCGAGCGCGCGCGTGAGCGACTCGGTGTCCGGATACCACTCGGCGTGCTCGCCGAAGCTTTCCGCGGCGAGCCGCGCGAGCTCCCCCGTCGCGAACAGCCGCTCGATGCCCCGCTCGCGCGCGAAGGAGCCGATCTCCGTGTGGCTCGAGCGCGCGAACGCGCCGAGCTCGCCCATGTCTGCGAGCACGAGCCACTTGCGTCCCTCGAGCCCGGCGAGCACCTCGATCCCGGCCCGCACCGAGCTCGGATTCGCGTTGTAGGAGTCGTCGATGAGCCAGCCGCCGCCGCGTGCCGGCTTCAGCTGCAGCCGGCCCTGCACGGCGCGCACGGTGGCAAGGCCGGAGCGGACGTGCTCGAGGCTTGCGCCGGCGGCGCAGGCCGCCGCCGCGGCCGCGAGCGCGTTCGCAACGTTATGCCGCCCGGCGAGCTTGAGCTCGATCGCGATGCACGCTGCCGCAGATCGCGCCGCCGCTGCCCGGCACTCGAGCGTGAACCGGGTGCGGAACTCTCCGGCCACGATATCCGCGCGCACCTCGCGCGCCGTGAAATCCGCCGCCGCGCCGAGCCCGAAGGTGATCACGCGGGCGCGCGTCAGGCCGCGCCACAGCGGCAGGAACGGATCGTCCGCATTGAGGATCGCGGTCGCATCCGGGACGAGCCCCTCGACCATCTCTCCTTCGGCGCGCGCGGCGCCCTCGAGGCTGCCGAAGCCCTCCAGATGCTCGGCGCCCGCATTGGTGATGAGGCCGATCGTCGGGGCGGCGATGGCGGCGAGCCCGATCAGCTCGCGGGGGTGATTCGCGCCCATCTCGACGACCGCGAAGCGGTGCGCGGGCGTGAGGCGCAGCAGCGTGAGAGGCACACCGATGTGATTGTTGAGATTGCCCGCAGTTGCCAGGCAGGCGCCGGCACGATCGAGAATCGCCGCGGTCATCTCCTTGACGGTGGTCTTGCCATTGCTCCCGGCGACCCCGATCAGAGGAATCGCGAACTGCGCGCGCCAGTGCCGCGCCGCTTGCGCGAGCGCCGCCTCGGTGCTCGCAACCGCGATCTGCGCGAGCGCCGTGCCGTGAATCTTCTCGACGACGGCGCCCGCAGCGCCGGCCTGCTCCGCCGCGCCGAGGAACTCATGGCCATCGAAGCGCGGCCCTTTGAGCGCGACGAACAGCTCATCGGCGCGCAGCGTGCGGCTGTCGGTGGACACCCCGGCATAGGGGCGGTCGGCTCCCGCGAGCCGACCGCCACAGGCATGCGCAAAGTCCCCTAGCGTGCGCCGCATGCCCGCCCCTTCGAATCCTCGAGCCACTCGCGCGCGACGGCCTGATCGCTGAAACGCCGCCGCTCGCCTCCGGCGAGCTGATAGTCCTCGTGCCCCTTGCCTGCGATGAGCACCACATCGCCGTCCGAGGAGCACGCGAGCGCCGCGCGAATGGCCGCCGCACGGTCGTGCTCCACGCGCACTCGGGCTCCGGAGCCGATCCCCTCGAGGATCCCCGCGACGATGCCGCGGGGATCCTCCCCGCGGGGATTGTCGTCGGTCACGAGGATATCGTCGGCAAGCTCGCGCGCGGCGCGGCCCATCATGGGGCGCTTGCCCGGATCACGCTCCCCGCCACAGCCGAACACGACGCGCAGCCGGCCGGTGCAGTGCGCCCGGGCGGCGCGCAGCGCTTTGGCGAGCGCATCCG
>JASHUC010000183.1 GCA_030040235.1 Gammaproteobacteria bacterium
CGGGCTCAGCCCTTCAACGATGTGGCGCAGGCGCTCGTCAATGCGTGCCGCGCCCGGCACGGCGAGGGATCGCTCACCCTCGAGAAGCAGGTGGCGCAGGGGCTCGTGCGGTACGTCCCCTTCCCTGAGGCTCTGGCCGGCAAGTATCAGTGCCGAACGGAAGCCGATCTCGCGCGGCTGCGCGCTACCGGATGTGACGTGGAATTTATCGACGTGGCGACGGGGGTACAGCGCTACGTCGAGTGGCTCCAAGGACGGCGGTGAGCCGCACGGGCGGGGCCTGTCAGTCGGGCCGATGCGCTGAAGCGGCGATCGTCGCCGTGGTAACCAGCCGGTGTCCGAGAGCATCGACGGTGACTCCGAAACCCTCCAGGGTGCGCACTCCGAGAAGATGCAGGTCTCCGGGCTCGGCGAACACGATCTCGTCGTTCGTGATGAAGCCATCCGACTGCAGGATACAGAATCCGACGTCACGCTCCATCGTCCGGCCGTCGGCCATCACGAATGCGCGCCTGCGCCGCGGATGGATGCCAACTCTGGTCAGCACGTCGGCGGGCATCCAGCTGAGCTCCGAACCCGTGTCCACGAGCACACGCACGAGCTCCGACCGCTCTTCCTCCTGCTTCGGCCTTGAGCGGTAGCCGGCGATCGGCTACCCTGCAGAGCATTCCTTTCATTTCAATTACTTAGACCATGCGCGTCACCATCTTCGGCTCGGGTTACGTCGGACTCGTGACCGGGGCGTGCCTCGCCGAGGCCGGCAATCACGTCCTCGGTGTCGACGTCGACGCCGAGAAGGTGGCGCGCCTCGAGCGTGGGGAGGTGCCGATCCACGAGCCGGGGCTCGAGGCGCTCATCAAGCGCAACAGGGAGGCGGGGCGCCTGGAGTTCACGACCGATGCCGCGCGCGGCGTCGAGCATGGGCTTTTCCAGCTGATCGCGGTCGGCACGCCGCCCGATGAGGACGGCTCGGCGGACCTCCGCCACGTGCTCGCGGTGGCGCGCGCGATCGGCGCGCACCTCTCCCGCTACAGCATCGTCGTCACCAAATCGACGGTCCCCGTCGGCACCGCCGACCGTGTGCGCAAGGAGATCGATGCAACGCTGGAGACGCGTGGCGCGGCGGTCGAATTCGACGTGGTCTCCAATCCCGAGTTCCTCAAGGAGGGCGCCGCGGTTCAGGACTTCATGAAGCCCGACCGCATCATCATCGGGACGGACAATCCACGCACCGTGGAGCTCTTGCGCATGCTCTACGAGCCGTTCACGCGCAATCACGAGCGGTTCATCGTGATGGACGTGCGCTCCTCGGAGCTCACGAAGTATGCCGCCAATGCGATGCTCGCCACCAAGATCAGCTTCATGAACGAGCTCGCGAGCGTGGCGGAGCGGCTCGGTGCCGACATCGAGAAGGTGCGGGTCGGCATCGGGTCGGACCCACGGATCGGCTACAGCTTCATCTACCCGGGAACGGGCTACGGCGGCTCGTGCTTTCCGAAGGACGTCCGGGCGCTCATCCGCTCGGCGCGCGAGGCGGGGCATCAGACCGAGGTGCTCGGCGCCGTCGAATCGGTCAATACGCGCCAGCGCGAGGTGCTCGTGCACAAGATGCGGCGGCACTTCGGCGGGCAGCTCGAGGGCCGTACCGTCGCGATCTGGGGACTCGCCTTCAAGGCGAACACGGATGACATGCGCGAGGCTCCCTCGCGCACCATCATCGAGATGCTGCTCGAGAGCGGGGCGCGTGTGCGCGCCTACGATCCGGTCGCACTCGAGGAAGCGCGGCGGCTCTATGGCGCACGCGGGGTGGAGTTCACGCTCTGCCGGAGCGCCTACGAGGCGGCCGAGCGCGCCGATGCGCTCGCCATCGCAACCGAATGGCAGGAGTTTCGCAGTCCCGACTTCGACCGGCTGAAGTCGCTCATGGCCGAGCCGCTCATCTTCGACGGGCGCAATCTCTACGATCCCGCCGTGCTCGCGCGCTTCGGCTTTACCTACTACGGCGTCGGGCGGGGCAAATCGGTCGCGACGATCTGATAGCGCCCCGCCTGGGCGCGCTCGAGTGCGAGCAGCCTGCGCTTGATATCGAGGCCGCCCCCGAAGCCCGTCAACGATCCGTCGGCGCCGATCACGCGATGGCAGGGCACGACGATCGGCAGGGGGTTCGCGCCATTCGCGAGCCCCACCGCGCGCGAGGCATGGGGCCTGCCGATCCGGCGCGCGAGCTCCCCATAGGAGAGCGTCTCCCCGTAGGGGATGCGCCTGAGCGCCGCCCACACGGTCTGCTGGAATTCCGTGCCACGCGGCGCGAGCGGCAGATCGAACGTGCGCCGCCCGCCCGCGAAATACTCCATGAGTTGCGATACCGCGGCGGCGAACGGCGCGGGGTCGCGAACCCATTCGGCCTCCGTCTCACGCGCATGCGGGCCGGACTGGAAGTGAATCACCTTCAGGCGCACGCCATCCCCGGCGAGCAGCAGCTTGCCGACGGGGGAATCGATCTGGTGCCAGTAGATCATTGCTCGGCTCCTCGCCCGTTCAGGGCGCTCAGGCCTCGAATGTACAGGGTGTTTGTTTCCGCCTTGCGCTCGCTCGCCGCGCGCCACAGGTGCATCACCGCGTAGCTGCGCCAGGGACGCCACGCCTCGGCGCGCTGCTCGAGACGGCGGGCGGTGAATGCGGGTGCTTCCCCCGCCGCCATGCGCCTCAGAACGAGGTCCGCGGCCGGAAACGCATCGGGCTCACCGAGGGCGCGCAACGCGATGTACTGCGCGGTCCAGGGGCCGATACCGGGCACGCTGTCGAGGGCGGCGACCACCTCCTGGGCCTGCGCATCGAAGCGCACGCGTCGCTCGATCACGGCGGCCGCCAGCGCCTTGAGGCAGGCGATCCGCGCGGAGTTGATCCCGATCCCACCGAGGTCGGCGCGCAGGATCGCCTCGGGCGTGGGAAAGAGGTGCGTCAGCCCCTCGCGGTTCTGCGGCGCTGCCGAGCCCGTCCGCTCGGTCAGCCGGCGGGCGAGGGTGCGTCCGGCGGCCACACTCACCTGCTGGCCGAGCACCGCACGCACGGCGCATTCGAACGGGTCCCAGACCCCGGGAATGCGGATCCCGGCCCGGCGGCGGATGAGCGGGCCGAGGAGGGTGTCCGTCCGGAGCGCCCGCGCGGTGAGGGCCGGGTCGGCTGCAAGATCGAACATCCGTCGCGCCGTGACCGACAGCTGCAGCAGACTTGCCGCCGGGGCGCCCTGCGCGAGGAGCTCGAGCTCGCTGCGGTCGTGCACGGGGCGCACCCGGATGATGGCGGGTCCCGCCGGCAGGGAAACCGTGCGCACGTACCCGCGCGCATCGACGCGCTCGATGCCGCCCACCGCACGCGCCGCCAGAAAATCGCGGACAAACCCCCAGTCGTACGGCGGCCGGTACGCAAGGCGCAGCACGATGGCCTCGGGACGGGCGTCGCCACCGCCGCCAGCCCCGCCTCGAGCCTCGGCGCTGCCGCGGCGGATCTCGCGCGGCGCTCGCGCATAGGCGCTGCGGAAGGCGGCGTTGAACCGGCGCAGGCTCCCGAAGCCCGAGGCGAGCGCGATCTCGGTCATCGAGAGGCTCGTCTGGTCGATGAGGCGCTTGGCGAAGTGCAGTCTGCGGGTCTGCGCAACCGCGATCGGTGATGCACCGAGGTGCTGCACGAAGAGCCGGTGCAGGTGCCGCGCGCCGATGCCGAGGCGAGCGGCGAACGCATCGACCGCGGATTGATCGAGTGCGCCTTCCTCGATGAGCCGCAGCGCGCGGCGCACGACGGCCGATGTTCCGAGCCACGCCGGCGTGCTCGGGGCCGCCTCCGGACGGCAGCGCAGACAGGGTCTGAAGCCCGCCTCGGCCGCCGCCGCCGCACTCGGGTAATAGCGCACGTGCGCGCTCTTCGGAGTGGGCGCCGCCGGGCACACCGGCCGGCAGTAGATCCCGGTGGTCGTGACGGCCATGAAGAAGCGGCCGTCGAAGCGCGGGTCACGGCTCATCCGGGCGCGATCGAGGACTCGGCGGTCGAGGGCGATCAGTTCTGCCATGAGCTGCGACACTACGCTCGAGCGCCCATCGAGACTAGCCATTTTCGGACGTCTTCGGGGGCGATCCGAGACGGCGCGCCGCCGCGGGTGCGCTCGATGCGGGCATGGCATACTCGCGCCGATGCTCACCCCCGTCATCCTGTCCGGCGGCGCCGGCACCCGGCTGTGGCCGCTCTCGCGCGAGCTTTATCCCAAGCAGCTGCTCGCGCTCATCGGGGAGCGCACGATGCTGCAGCAGACCGCGCTCAGGCTCGAGGGGCTCGGCGCCTCCGCCCCGGTGATCGTGTGCAACGAGGCGCACCGCTTCCTCGTCGCCGAGCAGCTGCGGCAGCTCGGCATCGAGCCACGCGCGATGGTGCTCGAGCCCTTCGGGCGCAACACCGCCCCCGCGATCGCATTGGCCGCCCATGCGGCGCTTGCCACCGAAGCGCAACCGGCAGCCGGGGCGGCACCTGCGACGGATGCCACGCCGGATGCCGATCCCGTGCTCCTCGTACTGCCCGCCGATCACGTCATGCGCAACGTGCCGGCGTTCCACCGGGCGGTGCACACCGCGCTGCGCGCCGCGGAGCAAGGTCAGCTCGTGACCTTCGGCATCGTGCCGAACGCCCCGGAGACGGGCTACGGCTACATTCAGCGCGGTCCCGGAGCGGGCCCGGTGCACCCGATCGCACGGTTCATCGAAAAGCCCTCCGAGGAGCGCGCGCGCGAGCTCCTCGCCGCGGGGGAGTACTACTGGAACAGCGGCATGTTCATGTTCCGGGCGCGCCGCTATCTGGCCGAGCTCGAGCGCCTCGCGCCCACGATCGCCGCGGCCTGCGAGGCGGCGTTCCGCGGCGCCCGCTCCGATCTCGACTTCACGCGCATCGACCCGGAGGCCTTCAAGCGCTGTCCGGCCGACTCGATCGACTATGCGTTGATGGAGAAGACCTCCGAGGCGGTGGTCGTGCCACTCGATGCCGGCTGGAGCGATGTGGGCTCGTGGTCGGCGCTGCACGAGGCGAGCGAGTGCGACGGGGAGGGCAACGTCGCGCGCGGCGATGTGATCTCGGAGGACTCGCAGGGCTGCTATCTCTACGCGGAGAGCCGGCTGCTCGCGGCCGTGGGCTTGAGGGACCACGTGGTCGTTGAGACCAAGGACGCGGTGCTCGTGGCGCCGAAGACTCACGTGCAGGACGTGAAAAAGCTCGTCTTCCGCCTGAAGGAGCAGGGCCGCTACGAGCACTCGCTGCACCGGGAGGTCTTCCGGCCCTGGGGCAGCTACGACAGCATCGAGAACGGCCCGCGTTTTCAGGTGAAGCGCCTGAAGATCAAGCCCGGCGCAACGCTCTCGCTGCAGATGCATCATCACCGCGCCGAGCACTGGATCGTCGTGTCCGGGACGGCCCGCATCACCCGCGGCGATGAGGTCTTCCTGCTCGAGGAGAACCAGTCCACCTACATTCCGATCGGCGTGAAGCATCGCATCGACAATCCGGGCAAGATCCCGCTGCACATCATCGAGGTGCAATCAGGCTCCTATCTCGGAGAAGACGATATCGTGCGGTTCGAGGACCGCTACGGCCGCGAGGGCACGACGAAGTAGACCGCGCACCGCGCGTGCCCCTGCCGCCCCGAGGACCCATGCCGAAGCTCACCGCTTTCAAAGCCTACGATATCCGCGGTCGGGTCCCCGACGAGATCGACGAGGGGCTCGCGCACGACATCGGCCGTGCGTATGCGCGGTTCGTCAAGCCGGCGAGGGTCGCGGTGGGCTACGACATCCGCCTCACGAGTCCGAAGCTCGCGGCCGCGCTCCGGGGCGGCCTCACGGCCTCGGGCGTGGACGTGCTCGACATCGGCCTCTGGGGGACCGAAGGCATCTACTTCGCAACCGCCGCTGAGCACCTCGATGGCGGCATCATGGTCACGGCGAGCCACAACCCTCCGGACTACAACGGGATGAAGCTCGTGCGCGCCGAGTCGCGTCCGATCAGTGCCGACACGGGGCTCAGGGAGATCCGGGCATTGATCGAGGAGGGCAAGCTCACCGGGCCCGCGGTGCGGCCCGGGGCCGAGCAGCCGCTCGATGTGCGAGCGCACTACCTGGAGCACCTCCTGCGCTCGATCGACCGGCGCAAGCTCGGCAAGCTCAAGGTGGTGGTCAACGCCGGAAACGGCGGCGCCGGGCTCGTGCTCGACCTCCTCGAGCCGCACCTG
>JASHUC010000184.1 GCA_030040235.1 Gammaproteobacteria bacterium
GTCCACGACCCCGCGCTTGCGCAGCGTCTCGGTCACGGTCAGCACGAGATCGGTCGCGGTGGCCCCCGGCTCCAGGCTTCCGCTCAGGCGCACGCCGATCACCTGTGGAATGAGCATCGTGATCGGCTGGCCGAGCATGGCCGCCTCGGCCTCGATGCCGCCGACGCCCCAGCCGAGCACGCCGAGGCCGTTGACCATCGTCGTGTGGGAGTCGGTGCCAACGAGCGTGTCGGGATAGGCCTGGCTGCGCCCGCCCGATGGATTCTCGAAAATGACGCGTGCCAGGTACTCGAGATTCACCTGGTGCACGATGCCGGTATTGGGCGGCACGACCCGGAAGTTATCGAAGGCCTTCTGGCCCCAGCGCAGGAAGGCGTAGCGCTCGAGGTTGCGCTTGAACTCGATCGCGGTATTGGCGGCGAGCGCTCGAGGCGTTCCGTATTCGTCAACCTGCACGGAATGATCGATCACGAGCTCGGCCGGCGCGAGCGGGTTGACGCGCTGCGGATCGCCGCCGAGGCGTTGAATGGCCTCGCGCATCGCGGCGAGATCCACCACGCAGGGCACGCCCGTGAAGTCCTGCAGAATGACGCGTGCGGGCGTGAAGGCGATCTCGTGCGCGGGAAGCGCGGCGGGATCCCAATCGAGCAGCGCCTCGATATCGGCGCGCGTCACGTTGGTCCCGTCCTCGAACCGCAGCAGGTTCTCGAGGAGAACCCTGAGCGAGTAGGGCAGGCGCGCCACCTTGTCCTTCGGCAGCGCCGCGAGGCTCACGATCTCGTACGATCGACCGCCCGCCGCGAGCGTCGTGCGGGCTTTGAAGCTATCGGTCATGAGAGGCTCCGGAGCGGCTCACCGCGGGCCGCGCGGCAAAGTATATCGGGGGCGACCTGCTCGATCACGCCGCCGCCGAGGCAGCGCGTGCCATCGTAGAGCACCGCGTACTGTCCCGGAGTGATCGCGCGCTGCGGCTCCTCGAAGACGATACGCGCAGCGCCCTCCGCGGCCGGCTCCCAGAGCGCCGGCTGATCGGGCTGCCGGTAACGTACCTTCACGGCGCAGCGCCGCGGCACATGCGCACCGCCGGCGAGCCAGTGCATGGGCCCGGTCGTGAGCTCGCTCTGCCACAGGAGGGGGTGATCGCGTCCCTGCACGACGATGAGCGCGTTGCGCTCGAGATCCTTCGCGGCGACGTACCAGGGGTGCCTCGCGCCCGGCCGGCCGCCGATGGCAAGACCTTCGCGCTGCCCGAGTGTGTAGAAGGCGAGTCCGCAGTGCGTGCCGATGCGTTCGCCTTCACTCGAGACGATCGGACCGGGCGCGTTCGGGACGAAGCGCCCGAGAAATTCCCGGAACGGCCGCTCACCGATGAAGCAGATGCCGGTGCTGTCGGGCTTGTCGAAGACGGCAAGCCCTGCCCGGCGCGCGCGCGCGCGCACCTCGTGCTTGGAGAGCTCGCCCAGGGGCATCAGCACGCGCTCGAGGTGTGCGCGGTCCACCGCATGCAGGAAATAGGACTGATCCTTGCCCGGATCCCGTCCCTGATGGAGCTCGATCCCGTCCGGCCCGCGAACGATACGCGCGTAATGGCCGGTGGCGAACCACTCGGCGCCGAGGCGCCGCGCATAGGCGAGCGCCACGCCGAACTTCACTTCCCGATTGCACAGCACGTCGGGATTGGGCGTGCGTCCGGCACGCTGCTCGGCGAGAAAGTGCTCGAACACGCGCGCGCGGTATTCGGCGGCGAAGCTCGCGCGGTGCAGGGGGATCGACAGCTCCCGCGCTACGGCGCGCGCATCCCTCAAGTCCTGGGCGGCGGTGCAGTACCCGTCATCGTCGTCCCAGTTGCTCATGTGCAGCGCCTGCACGTCGAAGCCCTGCTCCTTGAGCAGCAGCGCAGCTACGGCCGAATCGACCCCGCCGGAGAGCGCGACGATCACGCGCGATTCGGACGCCGTGTCCATGCCGCTATGCTATCAGGCGCTGCTGGAGGGCAACTCCCTCGATGCGCCTGCGGCGCGCGGATCCACGGCGGCGACGATCTCCAAGGGGTAGCGCCGCCCCGCGAGGTAGTCGTCGATGCAGCGCAGGACGAGCGGCGTGCGCAGCTCTCGTGTGCCCGCGCCGAGCTCGGTGCGGCTGAGCCAATGCGTGCGCAGAATTCCCAGATCGAGCGGCCGCGCCGGATCGTGGTCGTGAACCCGGCCCACGAAGGCGAACCGCAGCGTCGCCGGTCCGCTGCTCGGAGGCTCCCACAGGTAGATGCCGAGCAGCGCCTGCGGTGTGAAGCGCCAGGCAGTCTCCTCGAGGGTCTCGCGGCTCACCGCCCCGAGCAGGGACTCGCCGAGCTCGACGTGGCCGGCCGGTTGGTTGAATACGATGCGGCCTTTGATGCGCTCTTCCACCACGAGGAAACGGCCACCGTCCTCGGCCAGCGCAGCGACCGTCACGTCGGGCCTGAGAGGCATGCGGAGATTATAGCGGCGCGCTCGGGGCGCGCATCTCAGCCGCGGCTGCGTGCACTGCGCAGCGCATGCTCGGGTGCGCTCGCGTTCCAC
>JASHUC010000185.1 GCA_030040235.1 Gammaproteobacteria bacterium
GCGATCGAAGACGTCGGGCTGCGACAGGGTGACCCCATAGTCAAGCCACATCCCCGGGCGAACAAGGCCGGCTGCCTCGACAGGCGAAAGTGTTCTGCCAGGCGAGCAGGGGGCTCTCACGGTCGCACCTTCAAGTTTGCTTCCTCGCCCACCTAGGCCACCGAGCGCAGGAGATGCCTTCACATTATAGGGCATGGGAGAAGGGTGAGGTCGTGGCGCTGCAGCCGTAGCAGCAAAGTGGCCTCGTTCTGGTTTCCCTGAGCCGTGCGCCCGAGAATGTCTCGATCTCAGGAAGATCGAGCGATGTTCCGTCCGACCAGTGGGACACCGGCACCATGAAAATCTTCTGGGGCTCGGGAACCTCGCGGCCGTCGAGAATCACCGGAGACCCTCGCAGGTTTGCTCCCCAGCTTGCGCCTGCGACTCTTGGCACGTGGAACATCAGGCCCCCAATGGTGACAAGCCGAAGTGGGTTCCCGATGGCGAATGTGACGCCAGATAAGGGACGCGAAGCGGCCATGCGCTGGCGGCGGGTTTGGGTCGGGACGGAATGTAGCGGAGACAATGGCGATGACAGCTTGGGTAGCCTCAGAAGACATTGACACGTGGAGTTGCTACCGGTCTGACCGGCCACGAGAGCTGTCTGAGAGGGCAGCGGGCCGGTGACGCAGGACGCCTCCTGAGAGCGGACTTTTTCCGGTTCAGAGTTGCTCTCGCCGCCTCACATGCCTAAGATGGCTACCTGGATGGCTATGTTTCAGTCGAGGAACCCCTGGTGAAGCAACGCGAATACTCGGTCGCTGAGGCTCGCGACAAATTGCCTGCACTGGTGCACGAGGCGGAGCGCGGGCGGCCTGTGCGCATTACCCGACGCGGCAAGCGAGCTGCGGTGCTGATTTCCGAGACGGAGTATCGCCGTTCGCACGGTGTTGCAAGT
Organism: Gammaproteobacteria bacterium; assembly: GCA_030040235.1. The sequence continues at coordinate 938 of JASHUC010000185.1, forward strand.
CGCGGCCTCGCGGCTGCGATCCAGGCCTGGCGGGCGCGCTACGGTGGTGTGGAGTTGACGGATGCCGAGGTCAGTGCGTGGCGCGACCGCGGAATTGCACCGATAGCGGGCCTGCTAGACGACGCCTGACGTGATCTTCCTGGTTGACACAAACACGTTCTGTGAGGCCGCGAAACCCGAACCCAATCGCCGAGTCCTCTCGCGCCTGATGGCTCGGCAGTTCGATTGGGCAACCAGCGCAACCGCTTGGGAAGAGTTCATTGCAGGGGTCGCTGCTCTTCCGCGATCGGAGCGGCGCAGTAAACTCGAGGCCTATCGCGAGAGCTTGATCGACGGCGGTCTCGATGTGCTGCCGTTCGATCGGGCCGCCGCGGAGTGGATGGGGGCCGAACGGGCGCGGTTGGGCAAGCGCGGCGTAACGCCTGCGTATCGCGATGCGCAGATCGCCGCCGTCGCCGCGACCCACAAGCTCGTCGTGGTCACGCGCAACGTCGATGACTTCAGACCCTTCGCTGGTGTGCGGGTGCAAGACTGGTTCGGGTGAATGCACCTGCTCGCTGCATGTGAATCTATCTCTTTGATTTGAAAGCCGGGTGACCGGCTGTCTCGCCGATCAGCTACAAACCTAGCTACAGCTGTTTCCCCGTCTCAAGCGAGGGCCGACGAATCACGCCTTGAGCTGCGAAGCTCAGTCCGCCACGGCGCCCTAGTGAACGCGTGGGGTCGTTAGCCAGTGACAGCGGCGGTATTTTGGACTTGCACCGCGAGAACGTGCTACGCATTGCGCGCGGCCTCTCAGACGAACGCGGGGGCGAGAATTCCGCGGCGTAGGAGACGGTCAGCGGACTGCGCGACCGTGCGCCGGTCACATTTGGAGACGCTCCCAGGACGGCAGTTCTGAGGATCAGCGTGGTGGATCACGGGATCTTCCCGGAAGCGGCGCCAATATGGCTGAATGGACGTGAAAGCTCGCCAGGTCCAGCCGGGATTTACGATTCGCCAGCAGGACGCCATCGCGCACACCCGCGGTAATCTGCAGCTCATCGCCTGCGCGGGTTCCGGCAAGACTGAGGTTGTCGCGCAGCGGGTTGTGAATCTGCTGCGGCCCGTGACGGCCGGCGGGGCGGGTTGTGTTCCCGAAAACATTATCGCCTTCACCTTCACGGAGAAGGCGTCCGCGGAACTCAAAGAGCGCATCCATAAGCGATGCCAGGAGCAGTTTGGCAGCACCATAGGCCTCGCCGATCTCTATGTCGGCACGATCCACGGCTATTGCCTCGAGCTGCTCAAGACCGAAGTGCCTGAATACCTGAAGTTTGAGGTGTTGAACGAGGTTCAGCTGTCACTATTCGTGGACCGGCACTCGAAGTCTTCTGGTTTGACGCAGAGCACGACTCTCAATGGCGTGCCTTTGAAGCGCTACGTCGATACCAAGACCTACATATCAGCGCTTGCCATCCTGCGTGAGGACGAAGTCATCGCGCCCGAGCTGCTCTCAGGAAACTCGGTCGCCAACAGCCGGGCCAACTATGAGCGCCTTCTCAACGACAAAGGGTATCTGGACTACTCCGGCATCCTCGCTGAGGCAGTCCGCGAGCTGCGGGTGAACGAGGGCCTGCGCCAGCGTCTCGCCGCGCGCATCCGGCACGTCATCGTGGACGAGTATCAGGACGTGAATCCCATCCAGGAGGCGGTCGCTGAGGAACTGCGTGAGCTGGGAGCGAGCATCTGCGTAGTGGGTGATGATGACCAGACCATCTACCAGTGGCGTGGCAGCGACGTGCAGGGCATCTTGGGGTTCGAGCAGCGGTACCAGCCGGTAACCTCGGTGCGGCTAGAGGAGAACTTCCGCTCCAGCGAAGGCATCGTGGCGGTCGCCCGCGATTTCGTCCGCAAAGTGAGGCCGCGCCTCGAGAAGGAGATGAAGTCGACGGGGGCACAGGCCTACGAGGAAGGGGACATCGTCGCGCTCGGTTTCGACTCGCCAGAAGAGGAAGCCGACTACATCGCGCGCTCCTGCCGCGACCTGTATGGCGTTGCGGTGCGCGAGAGCGACGGGCA
>JASHUC010000186.1 GCA_030040235.1 Gammaproteobacteria bacterium
GCGTAATCGAGCGCCGTCAGCCCGTCCATATCCTTGGCATTCACGTCCACGCCCCAGGCGAGCAGCAGCCTGACGGCCGGCGCCGAGTCGGCGCGCACGGCGAAGTGCAGCGCCGTGCCGCCGCGCGTGCGCAGCAGGTGGTGCTGGATCGACATGGCGTTCACATCCGTGCCTGCCTTGTGCAGCACCCGCAGCACCGCGATCGCCGCCCGCGGGTTCACGGCGCCGCCGCCGCCGAAGCCACCGCGGCCGCCGAGCGCCGCCATCATCGGTGTTTGATTATCGGCCTGATACAGCTTGGGGTCGGCCCCATGGGCGAGCAGCAGCTTGACGAGCTCGAGGTCATCGCTCGCCGCTGCCGCGAACAAAGGCGTCGCGCCCCGGGCGATCCCCGAGATGCCGAAGCCGCCGAAACCCCCATTGCGGGCCGGACGCATGAACAGCTGCATGTTCACGTTGGCGCCGCGGGCCAGCAGCATGCGCACGACATCCATGCCCGTGGTCTTGTTGGCGGGATCGAGTGGGCCGCCGGCGCGGTTGCCGACCGCGTTGACGTTGGAGTCGATGGCCGCGAAGAGCGGGCCCCGTCCATAGATATCCCACTGATTCACGTCGCAACCGGCTTGGATGATCCGCGCGGCGATGTCCCAGTTGTTGTTCAGGATCGCGAACGTCACCGGCGCGACGCCGTCGGGATCAGGCTTGTCGAGATCGACGTGGTGCTTGATCAGGACGTCGACGCACTCCAGGCAATCCTCGCGCGCCGCGTACATGAGCGGTGTGAGTCCGCCGGTGTTGGTGCGCTTCGCGCGGCTCTCGGCGGTGACATGACGCTGCCAGTCGCGCCAGACGGACTGGGCGTTCACGTCGGCGCCGTGCTCGATGAGCAGCTCCATCATCTGCGGATGACGGCGTGCGCTTGCCCACATGAGGGCGGTCTGCGCGCCCCACTCCTCGCGCGCATTTACCGTGGCGCCGCGCTCGAGGAGCAGCTTTGCCGCCTCCAGATTGCCGGTGCGCGCCACGGCCATCAGAGCGGTCTGTCCTTCCGCATTGGGCGAGTCCACGTTGGCGCCCGCATCGAGCAGCAGCTTGAGGATCGCGGTGTTGCCGGTCGTCGCCGCCATCTGCATCGGCGATGCGCCGTAGCGGTTCACGACGCTCACCTCGGCGCCGGCCTTGATCAGCCGCGCCACCGCTGCGCTGTCCTGCCGGTACACCGCCCACATGAGCGGTGTGGTGCCATCCGGACCGCGCACGTCAGGAGCGGCACCGGGTAGGGAAGGATCTCCGGCAACCGTGTTTGACACCGTCTGCGCGTGCGCCGCAGCGGCACTCCCCGGCATGGTGGCGCACCCGGCCGCCGTGGCGAGCCAGGCGCAGGCGCCTGCCACGAGCACGATTGCGGCAGAACGCCCGATCGCTCGCTTCATGACTAGACCTCCGCGAACACTCCGGTGCTGTCGGCGATTTTCTGCACCGGCGCGCCGGCCTTCTGCAGCACTGTGACGAGGATGTTCGAGTGTGGCGTGTCCTGCGGGTAATGCAGGTGCTGGCCACCCTTGATGCCGCCACCCTTGCCGATGATGACTTGCGGCAGCGGATCCTGATTGTGGCGATCGCTGTTCGCCATGTTGCTGCCGTAGAGGATGACGGCGGTATCGAGGATATTGCCGTTGCCCTCCTTCATCGACTTCAGGCGCTGCGCGAATTTCGCAAACCGGGCCGTGTGGTAAGCCTGGATGCGCAGCAGCTTGTCGAAGTTGTCCTCTCTCTCGCCGTGATGCGAGAGGGGGTGGAACGCCTCGGAGACCTGCACCTGCGGATAGGTGCGCATCGTCGCCTCCTTGGCCATCTTGTAGGTCACGATGCGCGTCTGATGGGTCCGCCACGCGAGCGCCATCATCTCGAATTGCACATCGAGCAGCTCGGTGAAGTCCTCCGGTGCCCCGAGTGGCGCGGCCGGGAGGTTGCCGAAGGACGCGGAGGCGACCTTGAGCTTCTGCACGCGACGCTCGATCTCGCGGACCGAGTCCAGGTACTCCCCGACGATCGCGCGGTCGTTCCCGTCGAGCTGGCGGTTGAGGCGCGCGGTGGCCTCTTGCGCATAATCGAGGAGGCTGCCGTCGGACTCGAGGATGGCTTTGCGCTCCTCGTTCGTGTCGCCCTGGCCGAAGAGGCTATAGAAGACCTTGCGCGGATTGTCTTCCATCGGCAGTTGCTGATGGGGACTGGAATAGGAAAGCGAACTGTAGCCGCCGGGCTCCGCGCAGATCTGGAGCGAGGGCATCGGGGTTTCCTGACCGATCTGGCGCACGGCCATCTGATCGGCCGTGATGCCTGCCCCGGTCTTATCGTTGCGATCCTGCGGATGCACGCATGAGAGCCAGGTCTCCTCGACGATGCCGTGAGGGTCGGAGCTCTCTCCGCCCTTGTTGCGCAATCCGGTGACCACCGTCACGTACTCGCGCAGCGGCTCGAGCGGCTTCAGTATGGGGCTGAATTTGAAATCATGGCCCACTCCATCGGGCGTCCAGAACTTTTGAACTGCGCCGTGTGGGAAGTAGACGAAGCCCAGCCGCGGTTTGACGGCGGCGGCCGTGTCTGCAAGCGCCGTGCCGGCCGGAATCATCGCATCAAGCAACGGAAGCGCGATGGATACGCCCGCCCCCTTGAGAACGGTACGACGGGAGAGATGCTTCTTGGTGAGAAACATGGCTCAGTCACCTCCGGACTTGAGTGCAGGGACGGCGAGCGACGCAGTCTTCACGGCAGGCTTCGCCGCCTGCGGGGGCGGTGCTCGCCTGCGGAACTCCGCGCTCGACACGAGCTGCGACACGATGGACGAGAATCGATAATTGTCATGCGCCGCCTCGTGCACGATCCGTCGCACTTCGGGCATGTCGTGGAAGTCGAGCGGGCGCCCCAAGCCGTAGGACATCAGCGCCGCGGTAAGCGACTCCACGAAGGCTTCGGGCTGCGCTGCCAGAGCGCGGCGCAGGTCGTCCGGACCGTTGATGACGGTTCCGTCCGGCAGCACGCCGCGAGAGTCGATGGGCGTGTGGGTCTCGGGATCGATCGTCCGATACTGGCCCACGGCATTGAAATTCTCGAGTGCGAAGCCGAGCGGATCCATGACGCCGTGACAGGCATGACAGTTGGGCTGCACGCTGTGCTGCATCACCCGCTCGCGCAGGGTCTTCGCCGGCCGGCCGCGAATGTTCGTCGCGAGCGTTGGCACGTTCGGGGGCGGTGTGGGCGCGGGCGACCCGAGAATCCGCTCGATGATCCACGCACCTCGCCGCACCGGTGAGGTGCGGTCCGGGTTGGCCGAGAGCATCAGGATCCCACCCTTGCCGAGGAGCCCGAAGCGCTTCGAGTCGGTGAGCTTCACCCTGCGGAACTCGCCGCCCTTCACGTTCTCGATGCCATAGAGCATCGCCAGGGATTCGTTCAGATACGTGTAGTCGGCGGTGAGCAGCGCCGTGACCGGCTGATCCGAGCGCAGCACACTATTGATGAAGAGTGACAGCTCCTGCTTGTAGAGCGGTCGCGGGTCGAGCGGGCCCGTCGCCCACGGGAACTCGGCGCGGTCCGGAACGATCTCGTCGAGCCCGGGATCGACGTTCAACCACTCGAAGGAAAAGCCATCCACGAGGGACTTCGCTCTTGGATCCGCGAGCATCCGCAGCACTTCCCGTTTGAGGACGGCGGGATTGCTTAGCTCGTGCCGCTCGGCCGTTTGCAGGAGCTCTTCATCCGGAATGCTGCTCCAAAGGAAGAAGGAGAGGCGCGAGGCGAGCGCCACGTCGCTCAAGGTGTCCTCGGGAAGCGTACCCGTGCGCACCTCTGGCGCGAGCGTCTCCACCCGATAGAGGAAGAACGGACTCGCGAGGATGGCACTCAGAGCATCGCGTATCCCGGCCTCGAAACCCCCGGTCTTGCTCCCCGCGTCGTAGAAGGCCATCAGTGGGTGCAGATCCTGATCGGTTACGGGCCGGCGGAAAGCGAGCTCCGCGAGATGCGCAATGATGCGGTGGGCGCAGGATGCCTCGTCCGCCGCCGAGGCCGGATGGCAGATGAAGATTTTCTTGCGGCTGGGCGAGGCGCTCATGCCCGTGACATCGACCGGACCCGTGATCTGAAAGGCGTGCATGAGCTGCACGCGTTCCTGTCCACCCTCGAGCGCGGTCACGCGCGTGCGCTCGTCGCTCTCGGCGAAATCCCGGTGTACGAAGGTGACTTCGATCCGGTGCGGACCTTCGCTGGCGTGGAAGCGAATGTTGTGCAGCCGGCCGTTGATGGCATCGACCCCGGTCTGCTGCAGCTGATCGATCGACTTCTGGTCGCGCTCGCCGCCGATGTCGGTGCGGAAGAATTCCTTGCCGTCGAGCAACGCGACCACCGTGTTCCTGAACTCCATGAGCGGCACGTCACGCCCGAGGGCGAGGTCGCCAATCGTGAGCACGTAATCGCCATCTGCAGGGAAGATGTACTCCTCGCTCATGCCGCCGCGCGTGCCG
>JASHUC010000187.1 GCA_030040235.1 Gammaproteobacteria bacterium
GATCGGGCGGTCGAAACGCGCGAGGATGGCGTATTCGCAGAGACGCCGGTACAGCCGGTACCACCACGGCGCTTCGAGCGGAGGCGGCGGAGCGATGAGGAGGTCGGGCGAGACGGCGGCCATTCGCGGTGTCCGGCGTCACCCCACCCGGCCGTAGCGCCCGCCGGCGCCGATCCAGCGCGCGGCAAGCGGTGCAATGCACTCGGGGTACGAGGCGATCATCAGATCGGCTGCGGCCTGCACCCGCGGCAGCAGGTCCGCATCGCGCATCAGATCCGCAACGCGCAGCTGCGCAAGCCCGGTCTGGCGCGTGCCGAGCAACTCCCCGGGGCCCCGCAGCTCGAGATCGCGCTGGGCGATCTTGAACCCGTCGTTGGTCTCGCGAATGGCCTCGAGGCGCTGGCGCGCCATGGCGGAGAGCGGCCCGCGGTAGAGCAGCACGCAGGTGCTCGCCGCCGAGCCGCGGCCGACCCGGCCTCGCAGCTGATGCAGCTGCGCAAGGCCCAGCGCCTCGGCGTTTTCGATCACCATGAGCGTCGCGTTGGGCACGTCCACCCCCACCTCGATCACCGTCGTGGCCACGAGCACCTGGATCCTGCCCTCCTTGAACTCGGCCATGGTGCGCTCCTTCGCCGCGGACGCCAGTCTTCCATGGACCAGACCGACCGGCAGCGGCGCCAGTGCCTCGGCGAGCGCGGCCGCGGTCTCCTCCGCTGCCTGATATTTGAGCTCGTCCGATTCGTCGATGAGCGGACACACCCAGTAGACCTGCGCCCCCGAGCGGCACACCGCGGCGATTCGCCGCACGATCTGCTGGCGGCGCTGGGCCGGCACCACGACGGTATGCACGGGACGGCGCCCGGGCGGCAGCTCGTCGATGACGGAGATGTCGAGGTCCGCATAGGCGGTCATCGCGAGCGTTCGCGGAATGGGAGTCGCCGTCATGATGAGCTGATGGGGAAAACGACCTTGCTGAAGTCCCTTCTCCGCAAGTCGCAGGCGCTGTTGCACGCCGAAGCGGTGCTGCTCATCGACGATGACGAGTAGCAGACGGTCGAAACTGATTCCTTCCTGAAACAATGCGTGCGTTCCCACAACGATTTGTATCTCCCCCGAGCCGATGGTGGCGAGCGCGCTCCGTCGCGAGCGTGCCGGCATCGAGCCCGACAGCTGCGCCACCGGCAGTCCCAGGGGCCGGAACCAGTCCTGAAGGTTCCGCCAGTGCTGCTCCGCGAGCAGCTCGGTCGGGGCCATCAGGGCAACCTGACCGCCGCTGCCTGCCGCGAGGGCCGCCGCGGCCGCCGCGACCACTGTCTTGCCGCAACCGACATCGCCCTGGAGCAGGCGCAGCATCGGACGGCTCTCGCTGAGATCGGCACGCACCTCGCGCAACGCGCGGCTTTGGGCGTGTGTCAGCTCGAACGGCAGGGACCTCAGGAGGCGCGCGGCAAAGCCGGCCCGATCATCGAGCGGCCAGGCGGCATCGGACTTGAGGGAGTGCTTGAGGAGCTTGAGGCTCGAGTGATGGGCGAGGAGCTCCTCGAAAGCGAGCCGCCGCTGAGCGGGGTGCCGACCGGTCGCGAGCTCATCGAGCCGCGCTGCGCGCGGTGGGCGATGGACGTAGCGCAGCGCCGCGACGAGTGTGGGCAGGTGAAGCGTTGCGAGCACTTCGCGAGGGATCCAGTCGATGATGCGCGCGGCGCGTTCCGGCGCTCCGGCCGCCCCGCTCGCGGCATCGAGCCCGCTCAGCGCCTGGCCGATGAGCGCGCGGAGCCTGCCCTGCCCCAGCCCCTCCGTGCTCGGATAGACCGCGGTGAGCGTCTCCTCGAGCGGCTCGGCGGGGCTCGTGACGCGGCGGTACTCCGGATGGACCATCTCGAGACCGAGCGGACCGCGGCGCACTTCTCCGAAGCAGCGCACGCGCGTGCCACGGGCGAGGCCGTTCTGCTGCGCGGTGCTGAAATGGAAGAACCGCAGCGTGAGAAAGCCCGAGCCGTCCGCGATGCGCGAGAGCAGCTGGCGGCGGCGGCGGTAGGCGACCTCGGTGAGCTGCACTTCACCCTCGACGGCCGCGCGCAGTCCGGGCTCGAGCGCGCCGAGGGGCACGACACGGGTGCGGTCCTCATAGCGCAGCGGCAGCACGAACAGAAGATCCTGGATCTGCTCGACGCCCAAGCGATGCAATCGCTCGGCGAGGGCAGCCCCGACGCCTCGCAGCGAGGTGATCGGGCGTTGCTCGGGCGCCGTCGAGGCCGGTGAGAGCGCTTCAATCAAGAGCGAGGATGCACTCCATCTCGATGCGGGCGCCGCGCGGCAGTGCCGCGACGCCGACCGCAGCGCGCGCCGGGTAGGGTTTGCCGAAATAGGCCGCCATGTGCTCATTCACCTTCGCGAAGTGTGCGAGATCGGTGAGAAACACGGTGACCTTGGCGGCGCTCGCGAGCGAGCCACCCGCGGCCTCGGCGACGGCTTTGAGGTTCTCGAGCACGCGGCGGATCTCGGCATCGATATCGCCCCGGACGAGCTCGCCGGTCGCCGGATCGAGCGCGATCTGGCCGGACACGTATACCGTGTCTGCGACGCGCACCGCCTGCGAGTACGTACCGATCGCCTGCGGGGCGCGTGGTGTTTGGATGATCTCACGAGTCATTTCTGCGGACCTTGGTCGTGGAATGGGCGGCGATGGTGCGCACGACGCGCAGCACGTCCGGCATGCGCCGGATCGTGCGGATGATACGCGCCAGGTGCTTGCGGTCGCGCACCTTCAGCTCGAACATGATGGCGGAGGTGTCGATATCGCGCTCCTCGACCGAGACGTGATCGATGTTGGTCTCGGTGCTGGCGATCGCCGCGGCAATTGCCGCAAGCACGCCCATCCGGTTCGGTACATCGACGCGGATCTGCGAGCTGAAGAGCCGATCCGTGTTCGCCTGCCACGAGACGGGTAGCCACTTCTCCGGATGCTTGCGATAGTCCTCGACGTTCACGCACGTCTCACGGTGAATGACGATGCCGCGACCGCTCGAGAGGAACGCGAAGATGGGGTCGTAGGGAATGGGGAAGCAGCAGCGCGCATAGGAGACGAGGAGTCCCTCGGTGCCCGCCACCGCGAGCGGCGCGGGGGAGCTCGCGGCGACGCCCGGCTCGTTGGGCTCGGCGGGCAGCAGGCGGCGCGCGACCAGGGGGCCGAGGCG
>JASHUC010000018.1 GCA_030040235.1 Gammaproteobacteria bacterium
ACGATGGGTTCACCGACCCCTCGGAGGTCAAGCTCTATTCGAAGGAACTGCCGACGATCTATTACCAGCTCAAGGATTATGGCAAGGCCGCCGAATACGGTAACCGTGCCATCAAAGCCGGCGACTCCGATGCCCAGACGTATCTGCTCGTGGCCCAGTCCTACTACCTGAAGGCCGACTACAGGCAGACGCTCCACTTCACGAACGACTGGGTGAACAGCGAGATCAAGCAGGGAGAGACGCCCAAAGAAAACCAGTTGAACTTGATTCTGAGTTCCTGCGTGAACCTTGCCGACCAGCCCTGCGAGACACGCGCGCTCGAGCGGATGGTGACGTACTACCCCAAGCCCGACTATTGGCAGAATCTGATGAGCTCGCTCTTCCAGTCGAAGCAGGCTGAACAGAGCGACTCCCTCACTCTCAACATCTATCGTCTGGCGCTCGATGTCGGTGCGGTCACCAGGCCGCAGCAGTACATCGAGATGGCCCAGCTCGCGCTCGAGCAGGGATCCCCCGGTGATGCGCAGCACGTGCTGGAAGCGGGCTTCGCAAAGAACCTCTTTACGCAACCGGCCGACCACGAGCGGGCGGAACGCTACCTGGCCCAGGCGAAGAAGCGCGCCGCAAAAGACCAGGCGTCCCTGCCGAGGCAGGCCGAGCAGGCCCAATCCGCTGCCTCCGGTGAGCAGGACGTGGGCGTCGGAATCGCCTACCTCGGCTACCAGCAATACGACAAGGCCGCAGATGCCCTCGAGCAAGCCCTCATGAAGGGCGGGGTGAAGGATGAGGCTCAGACGCGGTTGCTGCTAGGGATCGCACAGCTCAAGTCTGGAAAGAAGGATGAGGCGGTCAAGACCTTCCACGCCGTGTCCGGCGACCCGACGCTGATGCGGCTGGCGAATCTCTGGAGCTTGCGCGCGAAGAGCCCAGAGACCGTCGCCCGGCGCTGATCCCTTCCGCAAACACGGTCGCGAACCGTTCGAGAGGAGACCTCCATGCCGATCAAGGCGGGCGATCGCATGCCGCAGGGCACGTTCAAGACGATGACTGCGGAGGGACCCAAGGACATCACTACCGATGAGCTCTTCAAGGGCAAGAAGGTCGTCCTTTTCTCGGTGCCCGGCGCTTTCACGCCGACGTGCGATGCCAAGCACCTGCCCGGCTTCCTGCAGCACGCGGGTGAGATCCGGGGCAAGGGCATCGATACGATCGCCTGCATGGCGGTGAACGACGTGTTCGTGATGAACGCGTGGGGCAAGTCCTCCGGCGCCGGGGACAAGGTGCTCATGCTCGCCGACGGCAACGGCGAGTACGCCAAGGCGCTCGGTCTTTCGATGGACGCGAGCCGCTTCGGCATGGGCACGCGCGGTCAGCGATTTGCGCTCATCGTGGATAACGGCGTGGTCAAGCAGATCCACGTCGAGGCGCCGGGCGAATTCAAAGTCTCCGCCGCCGAGAACGTGCTGCGCAGCCTCTAACCCAATAGAAGCGGCTGGCAAGAGCCCCTTGCCAGAACGCCGTGAACACGTCCCTGTGGGCTGCGAGAGCGCCGTCCTGGCGCTACGCTCTGGCAAGGGCCTCTTACCCGCCGCTTCTGTTACGTCAGCAGCTTCTCGAGTTGCGGCACGATCTCGAAGAGATCGCCCACGAGCCCGAGGTCGGCGACCTCGAAGATCGGCGCCTCGGCATCCTTGTTGATCGCGACGATCGTGCGGGCGTCCTTGATGCCGGTGAGATGCTGGATGGCTCCCGAGATGCCGACCGCGACGTAGAGCTCGGGCGCGATGATCTTGCCGGTCTGCCCCACCTGCATCTCGTTCGGAACATAGCCGGCGTCCACGGCCGCGCGCGAGGCGCCCACGGCTGCTCCGAGCTTGTCCGCCAGTTGATAGAGAAGCTGGAAACCCTCGGCGCTGCCTAGGGCCCGGCCGCCCGAGACGACGCGTCGCGCGGTCTGCAGATCCGGCCGGCCGGTCTTGGCCTGAGAGACCCCGAGAAACCGGGTTTCTGCCGGAAGCTTCACGTCGGGCTTCACGGACTCGATGCGCGCCGTGCCGCCCGCCGGGGCCGCGGCGTACGAGGCGATCCGAACGGTCGCGACGATGATTGGCGCGCTTTCCTCGACCTCGACCGTGAGGATCACGTTGCCGGCGTAGATCGGACGGCGAAAGCGTCTCGCGCTCTCGACGGCCATGACGTCGCTCACCTGCGGAGCATCGAGCAGGGCCGCGAGCCGCGGCATGAGATCCTTGCCGAAGGTGGTGGAAGGACCAAGCAGGTGGCTGTATCCACCGGCCACCTGAGCGAGTTGCGGAGCGAGCACGGCCGCGAGCGGATGAGCGTTCTGCGGGTGCTCGATCTTTAGAACCTGCTGTACTCCTTGGAGCCCGGCCGCCTCGTGCGCCACTCGCCCCGCATCGACGGCACAGACGGCGAGGGCGATCTCGGCATCGGGTATCGTGCGAGCGCATGCGACGCACTTCGAGGTGCTCGAGTTGAGCGTGGTGCCGTCGTGCTCGGCGACCACGAGTACGCGAGGCATCAGAGCAGCCCCTTCTGCTTGAGCGCTTGAACGAGCCCGGCGGCGTCCTTGACCCGCACGCCCTTCTGCCGCTGCGGCGGCGGCTCGAATCGCAGCGCCTTGAGCTGGCGCTGCGAGGGGACCTCGAGCGCTGCGAGGGTCACCGTGTCGAGAGGCTTCTTCTTGGCCTTCATGATGTCGGGGAGTTTCACGTAGCGCGGGACGTTCAGGCGCAGATCCGTGGTGAACACGGCCGGGAGCGTGAGCTCGAGGGTCTCGAGGCCCGCATCGACTTCGCGTGTGACCTTCGCCTGGCCATCCCCGAGCTCGATCTTCGAGGCGAACGTCCCCTGCGGGCGATCCCAGAGCGCCGCCAGCATCGGGCCGGTCTGACTGTTGTCCTCATCGATCGCTTGCTTGCCGAGAATCACCAGGAGCGGCT
>JASHUC010000188.1 GCA_030040235.1 Gammaproteobacteria bacterium
AGCATGGTCAGGCGCTCTTGAGAGTGCCCTTCGGCATGAGCGAGCTCACTTGGCCTTTCTGCACCTTGATGCGGACGCTATCGGCGATCTCCAGGGTGACGAAATTATCACCCACCTCGGTGACGCGCCCGAGGATCCCCCCCGAGGTAACGACCTCGTCGCCGGTCGAGAGTTTCGCGACCATCGCCTGATGGTCCTTGCTCTTCTTCTGCTGGGGGCGAATCAGCAGGAAGTAAAAGATGCCGATGAACACCACCAGCATCAGCAGCGGGGCGAGCTGGCCGGAGGAGCTCGGAGCAGTCGCCTGAGCCCACGCTGAAGGAATCACGGCGTTCATGATCTATGGATGTACCTCATCGACTGACCCTGCCCCGCGGGCACCCTCGTCCCTCCCGCGGCGGCGGGCAAAGCGAAGGGGCGGCATTATGCCACACGGTTCCGGCGCGGCCTCGGATAGCCCGCCGCGAACGCCTCGAAGCTCCCGTTGGCGAGGCTCGCCCGGAGGGTCCGCATCAGCTCCAGGTAGAAATGCAGGTTGTGGAGGGTGTTGAGCCGGCTGCCCAGGATCTCGTTGCAGCGATCGAGATGCTTCAGGTACGCCCGGCTGTAGTGACGGCACGTGTAGCAAGCGCACCCCGGATCGATAGGCCCGAGGTCGCGGGCGTAGGCGCTGTTGCGAATGTTGATCACGCCGCCCGGGACGAAGAGGTGGCCGTTGCGCGCATGGCGCGTGGGGATGACGCAATCGAACAGGTCGATCCCGCGCTCAACCGACGCGACCAGGTCCTCGGGGAAGCCGACGCCCATCAGGTACCGGGGCCGCCCGGCGGGCATGTGCGGCACGAGCTCCTCGAGCACGCGCAGGCGCTCCTGCTCCGGCTCTCCGACCGCGAGGCCGCCGATCGCGAGGCCCGGCCAGTCGAGCTTCAGGAGCGCCTCGAGCGATGCGCGGCGCAGCGCACCGTACATCCCGCCCTGGACGATGCCGAAGAGGCCCCCGGGAGGCTCGCTCGCGTAGTAGCAGGTATGGCTGCGGACGGCCCAGCGCATCGAGCGCTCCATGGACTCGCGCGCCTCGAGCTCGCTTGCCGGATAAGGCGTGCAATCATCGAGCGCCATGGCGATGTCCGAGGCGAGCGCGCGCTGCACGCTCATCGACTCCTCGGGCGTCAAATGCGCTTCGGCGCCATCGACGGGCGAGCGGAACCGGACCCCCTCCTCGGTGATCTTGCGCAGGCCCCTGAGGCTCCACACCTGAAAGCCTCCCGAGTCCGTGAGGATCGGGTGCTCCCAGTGCATGAATCCGTGCAGGCCACCGTGCAACGCGATCACGTCTGCTCCGGGACGCAACATCAGATGCAGCGTGTTGCCGAGGATCACCTGCGCGCCGAGCCCTTCGAGCTCCTCGGGCGTCATGGCCTTGACGGTGCCGTAGGTGCCGATCGGCATGAACGCGGGCGTCTCGATCGTGCCGTGAGTCGTCGTTAGCCTGCCGGCGCGCGCCGCGCCGCACCGCGCGATCACTTCAAAGCGAGGCTGCATCGTCCCGGCACCGGGCTCGAGGCTCAACGAGCATGGCGTCACCGTAGCTGAAGAATCGATAGCGCAAGCGTACCGCATGCGCATAGGCGGCGAGCACGCGCTCCCGCCCGGCGAGCGCGCACACGAGCATCAAGAGCGTGGACTCCGGCAGATGAAAGTTGGTGAGCAGCCCATCGACGATGCGAAAGCGAAAGCCCGGGCGAATGAACAGTCGCGTCTCCCCAGACCAGGCTTTCGGGTTCGCGGACGAGCGCTCCCCGCACCAGTCCTCGGCTGCAGATTCGAGCGCTCGAACGACGGTGGTGCCCACCGCGATGACCCGGCCTCCCGAGGCGCGCGTGCGCGCGAGCGCCTGGCAGGTCTCCGTGCTTACCGAGGCTCGCTCCGCGTGCATGACGTGTGCACCGAGCTCCTCGGTGCGAATGGGCTGAAACGTGCCCGCGCCGACGTGCAGCGTGACGAACGCACGGCCGATTCCGCGGCGCTCGAGCGCCTCGAGCAGGAGGGCATCGAAATGCAAGCTCGCGGTGGGCGCAGCGACCGCACCGGCCGAGCGCGCGAACACACTCTGATAGCGCTCCCGATCCTCGGGCCGCGCGGGCCGGCGGATGTAGGGCGGCAGCGGGACCTCGCCCCAGCGCTCGAAGAACTCGAGCGTGGGCCCGGGCAGGCGCACCCGCCAGAGATCCTCGTGTGGCTCGAGCACCTCGACCGCCCCGCCGGGCGTGTTGAGCTGCGTTGCCGCGCGCACCGCCTTGCTCGCCCGCACCTGCACGAGCGCCGTATCCTCACCGAGAGGCCGCTCGAGGAGAATCTCCACCCGCCCGCCGGTGGGTTTGGTGCCGAACAGCCGTGCCGGCACGACTTTGGTGTCGTTGAAGACGAGCAAATCCCCGGGCAGGAGCAGCCCCGGCAGTGCGCGCATCGATTCATCCCGGAAAAAGGGCGGCGCGGATGCGAATGGATCGAGCACGAGCAGGCGACTCGCGGAGCGCTCGGGCAGCGGCTCCTGGGCGATCAGCTCGGACGGAAGGTCGTATCGAAAGTCGCGCGCGTGCACCGCGCGATGTTACCGGTCACGGTGCTCGGCAACGACACGCGACTAGAGCGGTTCCCCCGGCTCGGGTGGCTCCCCAGGAGCCGGCGGCTCCCCGGGCCCTGGCCCCGGGCCTCCGCGGTAACCCCGCGCTGGGCGATGCGACTGCGGCTGCGGAAGCGTCACCGCGAGGCTCATCGGCTGCCGGCGCCGCATGATCTTGAGGGTGATCCGCTCGCCGGGCTGGTAGGAGCGCAGAATTCGCGTGGCGTGCGCGCCGCTCTGCGGCTCACGACCGTCGATCGACAGGATCACATCGCCGTCCTTGAGCTTGAAGGCATCGTTATCGGAGGCCCGGAGCACGAGCACGCCCTTGTCGGTGCCGAAATACCACCCGAGCGCGGGCGTCAGCTTCGCGAGCTCCATTCCCCAGGTTTCATCGCTCAGCGCCCCCAGATAGCCCCACTCTTGCACAGCCGGCAGATCGGGCAGCGCCGGCAATGCGGGGAGGGCCGGAGCGCCTACCACGGGACCGGGACCGCCGAAGGGCGCGAAGGCGACCGCATACGCCGGTCGAGTCGTGACCTCCACCTCCTTGAGCTTTCCGTCCCGTTTGATGCTCAGCTTCAACTTCTCGTCGGACCGCACCCGGCGCATGCGCTCGACCAGCTTTCGCGCGGAATCACCGCCGGTGATCGAAGCGCCGTCCACCGCGACGACGACATCGCCCGCGCGCACGCCGGCCTCCGCGGCCGGACCGCCGGGGCTCACATCGACGACCCGCGCCCCGTCCGGTCCGCTCGCCGGGTCGAGCTGCACGCCGATGACGCCGCGCCCGAACCTTTCGCGGGTGATCAGGATGCGATTCCTCGCATCCGTGCCCAGCTGCGCGGAAAGCTCGGCGACTTCGCG
>JASHUC010000189.1 GCA_030040235.1 Gammaproteobacteria bacterium
GTGCATCACCCTCGCGCGCCACCAGCAACTGAATGAAGCAATGGGGATTGGTCCATTGCAGCTCCTTCACCGTGCCCGCCAAGGTCTTGGGCTTGTTCCTGTCGAACATAGCGAAGGCGTGGTGTGCGAAAACCGGCAGCGCGAGTGCCAGTGCGGCACCTGCCATGAGCGCTTTCATCGCGGTAGACCTAAGCTACTTCGGGCCGGCATGCGTTCCTCCGTTGGATACAAACGGAAATGGGATGGATTTGCCGCCAAGTCCGAATCGCCAGACAGCGAGCCGTTTCCGCAGCGAGCAAACGAGCGGTCATTGTGTTTCCGCGACAACGTCTACCTACCGAAACTCGGCCGGTAGAGACCTGTGGCGGTGGCAGCGCCGGAGCGGCGCCAGATCAAAGGGGCCTTGCCGGTGGCGCCGCGCTCGAGCGGGCTCTCGCGCACGAGCACGGGGGGTACGCGAGCGGACCGTTGTTCCAGCGCGCGGATGAGATCGGTGCGCACGACGGAGCCGGCGTGCTCGTCCCGCAGACCCGCGAGATTGACGATGAGTACGTTGCTGTACTGGATCACCTGCCAGGAGGCGGCGGGCGCCGCTTCGAGGATCCGATGGAACACGTCTGGGTGAACGGCAACTTCGCCGCCGCCCGACCGCTCGAATAGCAAGACGTCCTCGATTCGACCCTCGATCGCCTCCACGATCCGGAAAGGCCTCCCGCACTCGCATCCCGCGGCCCGCACGCGGAGTACGTCACTCAGCTCATAACGAATGAGCGGCTGTATGCGCCGGGCAAGCACGGTGAGCAGCACGCGCTCGCCGGGTTCGCCGTCGGGTACCGGCTTGCCGAGCGCATCAACCACTTCAATGATTGCACCATCCTCGAACAGATGGAGATTGCCGCTCGCGCACTCGGAGGCGATCGGTGCGTACTCCGTTGCACCGTAGGTATTGTAGAGGCGGACGCCCCAGGCCTCGCGCACCCGCGAGCGCACGCTTTCGGTCAGTACTTCAGCACTCGCGTTGATGCGACGCAACGAAATGCGCAACCGGCCCGCAATCTGGGCCTCGCTCAGTTCGCGGAGCACTGAGGGGTAGCAGGTGAGCGCATCGGGCTGCCAGTCGTTGAGCTTGCGGACCATTTCCTCGAGTGGAACCGCGGAATCGATTCGCAGCGTGGGCGTCATGCGGCTCGAGAACGTCGAGCCGACCCGCGTGGAGTAATGCCAGCGGATACCCGACATGATCATCGCACCGCGTTTGGGTCGCTGCTCGCTTGACTGCCAAATGAGCAACGGGCGAATGATCGCGCCCATGGCACTCATCCATTCCCGCTGATCGAATACAAAAACGCCTCGCTGACCCGTGCTGCCCGAGGTGCAGAGCACGGTGTAGCGGCGCCGGAAGAGCGGTGCGCCTTCCGCTCGTTGGCCGAGGTACTCCTCCAGGGCGGCGAGTTTCAGCGTGCGGTCGGTCACGAGCTCATCGAAGTTCTCCATGAGCGTCGCCTTGCTGAGGATCGGCAGTTCCCCGAGCGGCCGCGAATCGCCGCCGGCATGAAAGCGGCGGTAAAACGGCGAGTGTTCCCGAGCGAATCGACGCAGCTCGAGCAGTCGCCGTCCTTGATGGGTCTCCAACTCAGCCCGCGTCCAGCGGCTGCTGCGGTCCTGGGCGCGTGCGCGCTGCACCACGCGGAAAAGTGTCCACAGACCCATGACCCCTCCTATCGGTGATCTCACGCTTGCGCCGCGGCGCTCATGACCGTCTTCCGAGGCGAGGAGTCTACGAACGCTACTCTGGCTTGCCCGATTCACCGCCTGCAGCCGTCGTCCGCGGGATCGGCGCGGGTGACGGCGGCGGTGCGATCGTGAGCTTCCCGTTCACAACGGGATTGCGATCCGCCTCCTCGCAGTCGTAGGGAATCATCCGTGTCAGCTCGGGCACGCGGGTGTAGCGCAAGGTCACGGTCCAGGGGCGCACGAAACGCAGCGGATCTTCGACGGTCAGCTGGTCCTCGAGCGTGTTCTTGTCGATGCGGCGCACGCTCTCCGTGAAATGCGCCTGGGCGCTCAGCTCGGCCGGACCGAATATCGAGATCGGGCCCGCTTTGCGGGCCACCGTATCGATCACCAGCGTTCGACCGCTCCAGTGACCCACGGAGTCGCCGAGTGGCGTCGGCCACAGATCGTCCTTGCCGGGATGCGCGCGACCGTCGGTGTAGATGTGACGAACCTCACCGTCATCCATCACGAAAAGCGTCTCCTCCGGCGTCACGACGACCTGGAAGACGCCCGCCGCGTCCATGATGTTGGGAAAACTCTTGGCGGCCGCGGGCGCGCCCGTGCCACAGCCCTTGAACGAACTGGCCAGCGCGGCCCGCTTCACCGGATCGGGGAGTGCAGCCTGGTATTTCTTTTCCCATTCGGGGTTGTAGGGCGGATGCCCAGCCAATTTAAAGAGGCTGAGAATCGGAGCGTCGAATACGCCCGCCGGATTGGTGGCTGATTTCTCGGCTGCGGTTTCCCAGAGTCCCGTCCAATCGGGCTGGCGCGCAAAACGCCACACGCGCCGGGGCGAATTGTGTGTGGCGTACACCAGCGCCGCGGCGAGCAGCAGCACGAGGGCCAGCCAGATCGCCCGTCTCGCGGCGCGGTCGCCTCCCTCGCTTTGCCGAGGGATCTGCCGTCCGGCGCGGTGCCGGAGACGAATCGTGCGCCCGGTGACCCATCGCGCATCGGATGGACGACGATCGTCACCTTCTGTCCCGCCTGCAGTGTGCTCGGACGCCAGCCGCTGCGGTACAGCTCCGTGGTCGAGCCCATCTCCACGCTCCACTCCGAGGTACCGCTCTGCTGCGGCACGAGCAGCTGGATCCAGCAATGCGGATTGGACCACTGAAAGGCCCTCACCGTGCCCTGCAAGGTGATGGTCTTCTGACTTTCAAATATGCCGAACGCGTGGTGAGTCTGCACCTGGGTGGCCGCCAGCAGGAGCAGGATGCCTGCAGCGATGGAGCGAAGCGAGTTCAGGAACCCAGCTTGAGACGATGCGGCGCAATCTTTGGACATCTGACGGTACTTCTTCTGCTCAGGCTCCCGTGTGCGCGCTTCTGTCGCCTGTCTCATCAGACGAAATCCGCGGTCGAACCCTGCCAGGCCGAGGCCCCCAGTAGTACGCGTCGGTGCGCCGGTCGGCTGACGGGAGCGGGCGTACCTGTTCGACCGGCTCGCTCGCGCATCCTCCGGTCTTTCGCGATTCCGCTTTGGCTGGATATCGATCCCACTTCCGTCTGTATCAATGGGGTAGAACCACGCGCTCTCGAAATGGGTCAGATCTGGCGAGGTTGGTGGCTGCGGTACCCCCGTCGCCCCCGGGAACGACGATCCAGTACGAGGTCCCTGACCTGTACGGCCGCCCCTGGGCACAGATCTGGGAGAAATACTTCGAGCGGGGGATGCAGAAGCCGATCGGGACCCGTTCGACTTCAGTCACCCCGCCGATGCGAAACCATGATTTGCTGCGGTATCTCGCGCATCGGAGTCGAAATCCGAGTGAACGCGTCTTTGAGAACGTCGCGTCGGATCGTTGCACCGACGCTCCGTTTCTAGTCTTGGAGTCCGACCATGCGTATTGTCCAGAATCCCTGCTCGCGTCATCTCCTGCACGCGCTGGCGGGTCTGTTGTGCCTATCCGGGGCCGCTTTCGCTCAATCGTCGAGCCCTCCGGGAGCTGACCCAGTACGTCAGGTCGATCACATCTTGATTCTGACGAATGACCCGGAGCCGGTCTTCCGCCTGTTTTCCGAAACACTCGCTCTACCGATTGCGTGGCCGTACCAGTCCTACGGAGCGTTTGCGAGCGGCGGTGTGAGCTTCGGCAATGTGAACCTCGAAATCGTAAAGATGGCGACGCCCGATACCGCTCGCTCGGCAGAGAACCAGGCACAAAGAGCGGACAAGGGTCTTGCAGCTTTTGCACTGAAGCCCAGCTCTGTCGCCGAGATCGTTGCCTGGCTGGACGCTCGAGGGCTGAAGCACGCGATGCCCGCGCCGTTCCATCAGAAGGATCCCTCCGGCAAGGAGCAGCTTCTCTGGACAGTGATCCGAACGAGTCTGCCGCCCGCCCAGTGCGCCTTCTTCTGCAAGTACACCTTCGACAGGTCGGCAGAGCGTGCGAGACTCGCGCAGGTTCTTGCACACCGCGACGGTGGTCCCCTTGGGATCCGATCAGCCGCGGAACTCGTACTCGGTGTGCGCGACCTTGCTGGCGCGCAACGCGACTGGCAAAGCCTTCTGGGACGTCCGGCCTCGGGCGCACGGTGGGAGTTGGGCTCAGGTCCGGCAATCCGCCTGATCGCGGCTCAGGAGGATCGATTGACGACTCTACGCATCAAGGTCAAGTCGCTCGTGGCTGCTCGGGCCTTCTTAAGGAGCCAGAATCTGCTCGGCCTCGATACGCCGCGCGAGATCGCACTGCGACCCTCTGCAGTCGGAAGCGCCGACATTCGCCTTGTAGAGTAACTCGGCGGCAAGAATCGGTCGGTTGACCTGAGCGCCGACGTGTTCGGCTCTTCGATGGCATGCCTCGGCGTTCTGCAATTCGGATTTGGCTGGAAATCCATTCCACTTCCGTCTGTATCGAACGGAGGAGCGCATGCCAGCTCGAAGTAGCTTACGTCTGCCGGCTGGGATTGCTGCGCTGCTTGCGCTGTGCCTGTGGGTCGATGGCCGAGCACAGCAAGTCGCAGATCCCGGATTCAAGAGCGTCGGGCGGGGCGCACCGTTGGCTGCCGCATTGCGCACTCCCCCGCCGCCGGGCGCCCACCTGTCCGATCAGGAATACGCTGAGCTCTATCCGTACGATGTCGGGCCTGTGAGGGCAAAACTGCCGGGCGGAACGACACTCAGTATCGGAAGCGCCTGGGATGGCGCTGCGCCCCAAGGCATCAAGCCGCTCGCCGTGGACTTGTTCACCTCGAAGGACTTCTACAAGGACCGTGCTCTCTGGAGCGACCCACGGTACTTCCGTTGCAACAGCCCAGTCGAGCTGGAAGCACAGTGGGGCGCGTATCAAGGTTCATGGATGCTCGCTGTGATCGGAAAGGACCCTCCTCGAAGCGCCGCCTGGGGCTACTGCGATCGAGATTATCCGAGGAAGGCGATCGTGAGCCCGTATCCCTTCAAGTCGGCGCAGGAACACTACGAAGCGCTACTCGCGGAGACGAGACGGCGCGGCGGACCCACGGTGCACACCGGCGCCTCATTGCCCGCCGAGTGGTCGGGTCGCTATGGGCTACGCTCCGACAACTGGTATGCGCTGATGTTCGTAAACCAGGTCCCGACGATCCTTTCCCTGCTGACGCCGGAATATCAGCAGCGGATGGT
>JASHUC010000190.1 GCA_030040235.1 Gammaproteobacteria bacterium
GCGGTGACCGGATCGAGCGTGAACGTGGACCACGTCGCCCCGCCACCATGGAGTGCCCACTTGCGATTGCCCCAGGTGTCGGCACCGATCTGTCGGTCAACGGGAATCGTATCGAAGCGCCATACTTCCCGGCCCGAGAGCGCATCGTAGGCCAATATTCGCCCGCGGACGCCGAACTCCCCACCCGCGATGCCGACGATGACCAGGCCGTTCCACGCGAGCGGCGCCGATGCGACGTACTCCCCGAGACTTGCGTCCCCCACCACATCGCTCCAGAGCTGCGCTCCGGTCGCCGCATCGAGCGCAATGAGCCGCGCGTCATCGGTGCCGCGATAGAGGCGCCCATCGAGATAGGCGACGCCGCGATTGACCTCGAGCCCCGGTTCCTGAGTGCGATGGTAGGTGTGCTGCCATTTCCTCCGGCAGGTCACCGGGTCGAACGCGAACGTGTCGGTCGCGGTGGTCGCGAACATCGAGTCGCCGACGACGATCAGGCCGGCTTCGAAGGAGCCCCGCGCGGCGACGCGTGCGCGGCAGACCTCGATGAGACCTGCGGCATTGGCGGCATCGATCCCGCTCAGCGGCGAGTAGCGCTGCCCGTCGAATGACTTGTTGTAGCTCTGCCAGTCGCTGCCCGGCTGCCAGGGGGCGCTGTCCTCGGGCGCCGCCGTACCGAATGAGGGCGCGCCGCAGATGAGCACGCATGCGCAGAGCGCAATGCCGCTGCGGCCGCCGGCCGGGATGAGGCGCGGCCGCGCGCTCGAGCGGTGCAGCGCTGACCCTTTGGCAGGATTTGCCCGATGAGTCATTTCGCGTGCTCGATTCGCAGCCGGCCGAGGAGTCGCTCGTAGAGCGCCTGGTACAGCTTCGCCTTCTCGGCTCCGAGCGAATCCCCGACGGCAGCGGAGGCGCCGATCTCGAGCACCGGGCCTGTCGCGGTGTTCCGAAACAGCGGCCACCTCGGCAGACCCGGACCGTTCGGGTCGCCGGTTCTGGCGAAATTGACCCAGTAAGCGGAGGTCATTGCGGCCACCTGGAGATCGAGCGGGGAGCGCCGCGCGAGCTGCGGGGAACTGCTGTCGGGGAACTGCCGCAGGGCGCCGAGATTATCGAAGACATAGACCATCTCGCAGGTATGGCAGACCCCGAGATTGCGGGCGCCGGGCGCATAGGGCGGCGCATGCACGAACTGGTAGACGTACGCGCGCTTGCCGATGGCGCGCTGCCGCGCCGCGTAGAGCCGCGAGATCCACGCCATATTGTCGGCAAAGGAGCGAATGCTGTCCGCCGCGGCTTGCGCATCGCTCGCCGCCGGATAGGCGGCGAGGCCGAGCGCCGCGAGCGTGCCCCAGCGCTGCGCGGCGGTGTCCTGCCACCGCCGCACGGTCATCGGTGGCCCGAATCCGGAGGCGAAGGATCCCTCGTCCCGATTGGAGCCGACGAGCACGTCGACGGCATTCTGGCGCCCCTCGGCGAAGGTGCGGGTGAGGTCCTGCGGAATGATCCACCCGTCGATGATCATCCCTTGCTTCGGGAGCCTGGTTGCGGCCTGCTCCGCCGGGAGCGCACGCAAGGCCGCGAGGTTCGGCGCCCCCAGTGCGGCCGCCGCTTTGACGGTCTGCTGCTCGGCGGACTCGCGCGTGCGCATGGGTGCGAGCGTGAGGCCCATCCACGTGCCGCTCTCGGAGATGGCGCGGCGAAAGAGTCCTGCACCGAGCGGCGAGCCCACCAGCGCCGCAGAGATGGCTGCGCCGGCCGATTCGCCGAAGATCGTCACGTTGCCGGGATCACCGCCGAAGGCGGTGATATTTTGTTGAACCCACTGCAACGCGGCGAGCGCATCACTGAGCGCATAGTTGCCCGAGGCGTGATGGGGTGACTCGGCGGTGAGCTCCGGGTGCGCGAGGAAGCCGAGCGCGCCCAGGCGGTAGTTGAACGTCACCACGACGACGCCCTTGGCGGCCAGATGGCCGCCCTCATCGTGCGGGCTCGAGCCCGAGCCCTCGGTATAAGCACCCCCGAAGATCCACACCATCACGGGCAGCCGCGCGCGGGCGGATTTCGCCGCGGTCCACACGTTCAGATACAGGCAGTCCTCGCTCATCGGCGGGGAATCGGGCAGGTCGACGGCGCGATTGTCGGGGATCCGTTGCCGCTGATGCGGCTGCAGGCAGACCGGCCCGAATCGGTCGGCCGCCCGAACGCCGCTCCAGGGCGCGACAGCCTCGGCGGGTTTCCAGCGCCGCTCGCCGACCGGAGGCGCCGCGAAGGGAATGCCCTTGAACGCCGCCACGCCATCGACCGTCCCGGGGACGCCCGCCACCAACCCACTCGCGGTGCGCACCGCCGTCGCGGCGAGCGGCGCGCCGCCTGCCTCGCCGGCCGTTACCGCTGCAGCGGCGAGCATCGCCGCGGCCGCCACGGCGATCATCGCGGGCGATTGAAGCGATACGGTCATGGAAGATCTCCCCGGCCTGTCATTTTCTCTTGCCCCACGGCTTCGGCAGCGACCCGAGCGTTGCGACCACTCCCTGTGTATTGGCTTCCAGCTGATCGAGGAGCGCTTTGAGCTTTGCACCGTCCACGCCCGTGAGCAGAACCCTCTCGCTCCAGGCCGCGTAAGGACGGAACTCGTCGAGGATTTCCCGGCCCCGCCCGGTCAGCGCAACGAGCGTGAGCCGGGAATCCTGGTGGTCGGCGCGCCGCTCGATGAGCTTGGACCGCTCGAGCGCGCGCAGCGATCGGCTCACCCATCCCTGATCGAGGAGCGCCCGGCGACTCACCTCGTTGACCGAGAGCGGTTGCTCGGCATCGAGCACGTTGAGCAGGCGCAGGTCGGTGTGACGCAGGCTCCAGTGCTGGCGCATGTGCCTGGAGCTCATCCGGATCATCGCGTCCGCAATCCTGCAGATTCGCCCGACGATGTGATCGTGGAGCACCCCCGAGGATCGAGCCCGCGATGCGCTGCGGCGCCGGTTATCTCGGCGCTTGGCGGGTGCCATCCCTCGCCCCGGCCGCGGCCTGCGGAGCCCCTGCCGCCTTGGCGGCGGCGGCCTTCGCGCGCTGGGCGCGCGAGGCCGTGATGTAATCGCGGATCGCCTCGTTGTCCTCGTGGCAGGCGTATTCGTAGATCGTGTAGCTCTCGTCACGCGTCCAGGGCACACGCACCGTCCAGGAGCGGGTCTGCGTGAGGGGGTCGTTCACGGTCACGGTGTAGATCAGCCGGTCATCGCTCACGCGCTCGAAGCGCTCCACGAGCCTCATGTGCGTGCTGGCCGCGCGGGGGGCCCTGGGAGAGCCGCGGGTGGGAAAGTTGGTCATGCTCGTCTCGCCGTTGAAGTTGGTCGTCACGACGACGAGCGCATTGCCTTCCCAGTGTCCGCGCGAGGAGCCCTGCCACTGCTCGATCGCGCTGTCGAGCCGGGGCATGTTCCCGAGCGGGATGATGCGCGCTTCGTGGATCATCTCGAGATTGATCACGACGTATCCCGGAGCCTGCACGATCTGGATGCCGTTGTTGTACGGATTCGGGAACATGCCCG
>JASHUC010000191.1 GCA_030040235.1 Gammaproteobacteria bacterium
TCGCCCAGGTGCCGATCGCGCGGGCGCTCGGCAGAGCGCCGCGGGCGAGGCCCTGCCGCAGCACCTCGACCCGCAGCGGGCGCGCCCGGTGCCTCTCACTCATGGGCTGCGACCCTGCGCTTCGTAGGCCTGCACGATCAGCTGCACGAGCGGATGGCGCACCACGTCCTTCGCATCGAAGAAGGTGAACGCGACGCCCTCGATGCCGCCGAGCACATCGACCACGTGCCTCAGTCCGGAGAGCTTGCCGCTCGGCAGATCCGTCTGGGTCACATCCCCGGTGACGACCGCCTTCGAGCCGAAGCCGATGCGCGTCAGGAACATCTTCATCTGCTCGATGGTCGTGTTCTGCGCCTCGTCGAGAATGATGAAGGAATCGTTGAGCGAGCGGCCGCGCATGAAGGCGAGCGGCGCCACCTCGATCACGTTGCGCTCGATGAAGCGCGCGACACGATCGAATCCCATCATCTCGTAGAGCGCGTCGTACATGGGCCGCAGGTACGGGTCGACCTTCTGCGTGAGATCGCCCGGCAGAAACCCGAGCCGCTCGCCCGCCTCGACCGCGGGGCGCACGAGCACGATGCGCCGCACCCGATCAGCCTGCAGCGCCTCGACCGCGCAGGCGACGGCGAGATAGGTCTTGCCCGTGCCGGCCGGGCCGATGCCGAAGGTGAGATCGCGTGCGCGAATCTGTGCGAGGTAATCGCGCTGATGGGCGCCGCGAGCGCGAATCCCGCCGCGCGGGACCCGCACGAGCTGATCGCGCTGGTCGTGCTGATCGTCCGTGGCGAACGCCGCGTGGGGACCGTCCTCGATCTCCTTGAGCGCAAGGTGCACGCGCTCGGGCGTCACCTCCTCCTCCTTGGCGACGCGGAACAGCTCGCGCAGCGTGTCCTCCGCCTCCGAGGCGCGTGCCCCGATTACCCGGAAGCTGTCGCCCCGGCGCCGCACGCTGACTCCGAGCCGCGACTCGAGGAGCCTCAGGTTCTCATCGAGCGGTCCGCAGAGCTTGGCGAGCCGCGCGTTGTCGGTCGGCTCGAGGTCGAATTCCCGTTGTGGTGCCTCTGGAGATGCAGACACGGGTTCAGGCGGCCAGGCGGCCACGCAGGCTGTGGGGGAGTGCCTCGGTGATGAGCACCTCGGCGTAGCGATTGATGAGCTCGGGCGGACCCGCGAAGTTCACCCAGCGATTGTTGTCCGTTCGGCCGGCGAGCTCACGTGAATTCTTCTTGGCAGCGCGCTCGACGAGCACACGCGCGCTCGTGCCCACCATGCGCTCGCTGATGGCGCGCGCCTGCCGCTCGAGCTGCGCTTGAAGCCGCGCGAGGCGCTCGTGCTTCACCTCGGCGGCAACCTCATCCGGCAGCGCGGCCGCAGGTGTTCCGGGGCGCCGGCTGTAGATGAAGCTGAAGGATTGATCGAAGCCGACCTCGCGCGCAAGCTCGAGCGTCGCTTCGAAGTCGCGCTCGGTCTCGCCGGGAAAGCCCACGATGAAGTCGGTCGAAATGCTCAACTGCGGCCGCACGGCGCGCAGCCTGCGGACCTTCTCCTTGAATTCAAGGGCGGTGTAGCCGCGCTTCATGCGCGCGAGAACGCGGTCCGAGCCGCTTTGAACCGCGAGGTGCAAGTGACTCGCGAGCTTCGGCACCCGCGCATAGGCCTCGATCAGGCTGTCGGTGAGCTCGCTCGGGTGCGAGGTGGTGAAGCGGATCCGCTCGATGCCGCCGATCGCCGCCACATGATGGATGAGCGTCGCGAGATCGACGGTCACCCCATCGTCCATCGCGCCGCGGTAGGCATTGACGTTCTGTCCGAGCAGCGTCACTTCGGTCACGCCCTGCGCGAGGAGCTCGTGCACCTCGGCGAGCACCGAGGCGAAGGGCCGGCTCACCTCCTCGCCGCGCGTGTAGGGGACGATGCAGAAGCTGCAGTACTTGCTGCAACCCTCCATGACCGATACGAAGGCCGTCGCGCCCGCGGCGCGCGCCGGCGGCAGACGATCGAATTTCTCGATCTCGGGGAAGCTCACATCGACTACCGGGCGCCCCCGCGCGCGCAGCTCGGCGATCATGTCCGAGAGCCGGTGCAGGGTCTGCGGGCCGAAGACGAGGTCCACGTACGGAGCGCGCTCGACGATGCCCCCGGCCTCCTGGGAGGCGACGCAGCCGCCGACACCGATGATCACGTGCGGGCGCTGCACCTTGAGCCTGCGCCATTCCCCGAGGAGCGAGAACACCTTGTCCTCGGCCTTCTCGCGGACCGAGCAGGTATTCATGATGAGGACGTCCGCTGTGGCAGGGTCGTCCGTAGGCTCCAGCCGGTCGTTCGCCTCGAGCACATCCGCCATGCGCGCGGAGTCGTACTCGTTCATCTGGCAGCCGAATGTCTTGATGTAATAGCGACCGGACATTGCTCGAGCGGGATGTCTCGGAGGATTCTAAGCCCTGCGGCGGCGCGCCGCATCGATCGGGCGCAAAGAATGTGCGGCCGCGCCGGCCGCGACGCGCCTCTCAGGCAAGAACTAGTTTTTATTCAGGTACTTACGCGAAGGCGACCCGCTCGATCCCCTCAGAACGGGATATCGTCGTCGAACTCCTCGCGCTCGCTCACGGTGCCGCCGGCCCCCTCCGGGAGCTCGGCCGGAGTGCGCTCGCGCGGGGCATCCATGCCGCCTGCGCCGCCGGCAGCGCCACCCGCGCCGCCGGTGCCGCGGCCGCCGAGCATCTGCATGTCGCTCGCGATGATCTCGGTCGTGTAGCGCTCGGTGCCCTGCTTGTCCTGCCACTTGCGCGTGCGCAGGTTCCCCTCGATATAGACCTGCGAGCCCTTGTGCAGGTACTCGCCCGCGATCTCCCCGAGCCGGCCGAACAGCGCGACGCGGTGCCACTCGGTGCGCTCCTGCTGCTCACCCGACTGCCGGTCCTTCCAGCTCTCAGTGGTCGCGATGCGCAGATTGCACACGGTCATCCCGGAGGGCATGGCCCGTGTCTCGGGGTCGGCGCCCAGGTTGCCGACCAGAATCACCTTGTTGATACCGCGTGCCATGGCCCCATCCTTCCCCGAGCTTGTTCCAAGGACGCCATTGTAGTCGGGCATACCCACGGGCGCGACCCGGCAT
>JASHUC010000192.1 GCA_030040235.1 Gammaproteobacteria bacterium
CGGTGCACCGGCATCGCCTGCGCAGGGCGCAGCCGCGCAAGCCGCAACGGCTCCGCCGCCTCCACCGCCCGCCGCGGCACTGACTGAATTCGATCAGGCCGTGAGCCTCATGCGCGCCGGCAACGCGAGCGAGGCCGAGCGGCGGTTCGAGGTGCTCGCGGTCGAGTATCCGCAGTTTGCGGGCGCCGACATCAACCTCGGGATTCTTTATCGCAAGGCCGGCCGGCTGGAGCCTTCGGAGCAGGCGCTGCGGGAGGCCGTTGAGCGCAATGCCACGAGTGCGGTGGCGTGGAATGAGCTCGGCGTGACGCTGCGATTGCGTGGGAAATTTCGCGATGCGGCCGATGCGTATCACAAGGCGATCGCCGCGGATGCGATGTTCGCGCCGGCGTACCGCAACCTCGGCGTGCTGCTCGATCTGTATCTCGGCGATGCACCGGGGGCGCTCGCCGCGTTCGAGCGCTACAAGGAGCTCTCGGGTGAGCAGAAGCCGGTGAGCGGCTGGATTGCGGAGCTGCGCCATCGCGTGGGCAAGAGCGCTGCGCCGGCGGCGGGCACCACACCGCCGCGCGCGGCCGTCCAGGCGCGCGGTCCCGATACGCAGGCAGCGCCGGCCAAGCAGTCACCGGCCCCGCTCGAGGGAACGGCGCCGTCCGCCGGCGCAGGAGCGTGATCCATGATGCGATACCTCATTGCAGCAGCCCTCGGCTTCGCGCTGCTCGCGCCCGGCGCGGCGGGCGCACGCCAGAATCCCTCCGCGGCTCCGCCGGCCACGCCGCAGGCGACAGGCGCCGTTGCGCCGGGCGGCACGAGCACTCAAGCGCGCAAGCAGGAGCAGGATGCTCTCGAGCCGGCGGTCGATACGTCCGCCACCACCGCCGCGGCCCCCGCGGCGGCCCCCGCGGCGGCTCCGGCGGCGGCTCCGGCCGCGAGGAATCCCGCTCCTGCGCAGGCGAGCTCCGGAAAGGCGATGGATCATCTGCAGCTCGGAACGACCGACATCACGGGAAACCGCGAGCTGCCGAAGGTGCTCTACATCGTTCCCTGGAAACACTCCAATCTGGGCGACCTCACGGGCAAGCCGCTCAACAGCCTCGTCGATGAGACGCTGCAGCCCATCGACCGTGACGTTTTCAAGCGCGAAAACCGGTACTACGGCGCAGTTGCACAAAAAGGCCCGGCGGCCGGCCTCTCACAGACGGGTGCTGCGGCGGGCACATCTCGCAACGGGGCGCCCCCGCCCGGTCCGGCGAGCGGGGATGAGAGATAGATCGTAGCTTTTTCGGCATATGTCATTCAGTTTTAGTCTGGGAGACTGTCCGGGTCGGTATTCGGGCCGCGACGCGCGCGGCCACCACTCGGGGCGGAGCTTGCAGCTTCACGAGGAGTGTCGTCGATGAATCTCTGGCACATGGTCGTACGGTTTTTCCAGAGCGGCGGGGCTTTCATGTTCCCGATCGCCGTGGTGCTGGTGCTCGGGCTCGCGATCGCCATCGAGCGCTATTTCTATCTGCAGCTCGTCGGGGCACGCAACCGCGCGCTGTGGAACCAGATCGTTCCGATGCTCTCGCAGGGCAACTTCCGTCAGGTCGTGCAGATCACCTCCAAGTCGGGATCGGCCATCGGCCAGATCCTCAACTACGGCCTGGCGCGCATTCAGGCGGCTCGTCGCCGCGACGACATCGAGAAGGCCATGGAGGAGAGCCTGATGGAGGTCGTGCCACGCCTCGAGAAGCGCACGCACTACCTTGCGACCTTCGCCAATCTCGCGACGCTGCTCGGACTGCTCGGCACGGTGTTCGGTCTCATCAATGCGTTCGCCGCGGTCTCGACGGTCAACCCGGCGGAGAAGGCGAACCTGCTCTCGGCGAGCATCTCGGTCGCGATGAACAACACGGCATTCGGCCTGATGACCGCGGTGCCGCTGCTGTTCATTCACGCATGGCTGCAGACCAAGACCACCGAGCTCATCGACAGCCTCGAGATGGCCTCGGTCAAATTCCTCAACGCGATCACCGAGCGGCGCCCCGAGGCTCCGGCGCCGGCCGCCGCCTGATCGCGCGAGGCTCGTGACCGGAGCTCGCCCGAGCCATGCGCCGTTCCTACGACGCCAAGAAGCTTGCCCGGCGGCGTCGCCAGCCGGTCGAGCTGCTGCTCGTACCGATGATCGACATCTTCACGGTGCTCGTGACGTTCCTGCTCATGACCGCCGTGTTCTCGCGCACCGTCGTGCTGCAGCTCAACATGCCGCAGCAGCAGAACCAGTTCAAGGATCCGCCGCCCGGCCTGCAGCTCGAGGTGGTGGTGCGCAAGAACCTGATCCAGGTCGATGACCGCAACAGCGGCCCGCTGGCGACGATGCCCAACACGGCGCAGGGCTACGACTACGACACGCTCACCACCTATCTCGAGCGCGTGAAGGCCAAATTCCCGGACAAGACCGACGCCACGGTGCTCCTCGAGCCCGATATCTCCTACGACACGCTCGTGCAGGTGATGGATCACGTGCGGGTGTTCGAGGTGCCGGACGGCCTCGGCACTCAGCAGGCGGAGCTGTTCCCGGATATTTCGATCGGAGATGCACCCATATGATGTCGAACCGCGCCCGCCGCATGGCCGAGCATCACGTGCGCCATCGGGCCGACGCGCAGCTCAATCTCATTCCGCTCATCGACATCCTCTCAGTGATGGTCTCGTTCCTGCTCGTGTACTCGACCGAGGTGGAGATCATCCAGAACACCAAGGGAATCGAGATCCCGCAGTCGATCGCCGAGACCCAGCCGCACCGCTCGGTCGTCGTGATGATCACCAAGACCGATCTGTTCGTGCAGGGCGAGCGCATCGCCTCGGTGAGCGATGTGACCTCGAGCCCGACGCCGATCATCCGTGCGCTGCACGATGCGCTCAAGCGGCCGATGCTCGTCGGCGAGGAGGTGAGCCAGCAGGCGATCGCCTCGCGCGAGATCACGATCATGGCCGACAAGTCCCTCCCGTACGAGGTGCTGAAGAAGGTCATGACGACGTGCACGGATGCGGATTACGGACGCATCTCGCTCGCCGTGCTGCAGAAGGACAAACCGGTCGCGCCCGGTCGCACCGCCCACAACCTGCCGTCGGCGGCGGGAGAGGTGCATGTTCTTCCTGGCTAGACAAGCTGCGCCGGCGATCGCCCGGGGAGGGCACTAGCGTGCGAGCCCCTCCGCAACCGATGCTGCTCGCTCCGTACTACCGCACGTACGAGCTGCCCTGGGAGGCGCGCCCGGAGGAGCGCGAGCGCTATCGCAAGATCCTGTGGATCGGGTTCGCGATCCTCGGTTTCTTCACGGTGCTCTTCGTCTTGTTGCCGACTCCCAAGCGCGAAGTCAACGAGACGGTCGTGCCCGAGCGCCTGGCCCGCGTCATGATCGAGCAGCAGGCGAAGCCGAAGCCGCCGCCCGCCCCCAAGGTCGAGGAGAAACCGAAGCCGGTGGCGAAGCCCATCCCGGTGCCGGTGCCGCCGCCCGACCGCACGGAACAGGCGCGGCGCAGGGCACAGCATTCCGGTCTACTCAAATTCCAGGACGAGCTCGCCGATCTGCGCGAGGACTTGCCGGTCGAGAACACGCGCACCCGCAACCTCATGGGCGCGGTGGGCGCCGACAGCCACGCGGAGCGCTCGCTCATCGCCTCGAAGGTCGGTGTCGGCTCGGGCGGCATCACCTCCGCCGACGTGAGCCGCGGATATGGAACGGGAGCCGGCTCGCTCACCGGTCCGCAAGCAACCAGAGTGAGCTCGGCGATCCTGCGCGCCGGGGCGGAATCGCAATCCACGCGTAGCGGCTCGAGCGGCAAGGCGGCCCGCAGCCGTGAGGAGATCGAGCTGGTCTTTGACCGCAACAAGGGCGCGATCTACGCGCTCTACAGCCGTGAGCTGCGCATGCGGCCGGAGCTGCAGGGCAAGCTGGTGCTCGAGTTCACGATCGCTCCCTCCGGGGAGGTGACGATGTGCCGCGTCGTCTCGAGCGAGCTCGGCGATCCGGAGCTCGAGCAGAAGATCATCGCCCGCGTGCGCCTGTTTCACTTCGAGCCCAAGGACGTGGCTCCCATCACGACCACCAAGCCGATCGATTTCTTCCCGGCCTGAGGCCTCGACATGAACTTGCAATCGGAGATCGACTACTTCACCGACTTGCGGGGCATCGACAAGGCCCGGCTGCTCAATCTCTTCCTCCACGAGCTCGCGGAGGAGGCCCGCGGCACGTACGGGCCCGGCACCGAGCAGGTGCACGACAGTGCGCACCTGCGGTTCGTGAACGAGCTGGTCCACCGGCTCACCCGGGTTATCGAGCAGCTCATGGCCGAGGATGCCGCGCGACCCGCCGACGACGTGCTGCTGCGGATGCTGCTTTCTCCCCGCGCCGACAAGGTCGCCGAGCGTCTGGTGCTCAACGCCTACCGGCGGGCGATCCAGGGCTTCGAGAGCTTCGATACCACGATCCTGATGAGCTCGTAGCGCGGCGGCGAGCTTGCGCCCGGCGCGAGATCGTGAGTAGAGTGGCGCCGGAACCTCTCCGGCGCGCGCGATGATCGAGCAGCCGCTCACCCAAATTCTAATTCTGCTCGCAGCGTCCGTGTTCGTGGTGACGCTCGCCCGCCGGCTCGGCTGGCCCCCGATCCTCGGTTATCTCATCGTCGGCATGGCGCTCGGGCCGCATGCGTTCGGTCTCATCGAAGGCAGCGCCACGATGCGCGTGCTGCCCGAGCTCGGCGTCGTGTTTCTGGTGTTCACGCTCGGGCTGGAGTTCTCCCTGGAGCGGATGCTGGCGATGCGGCGCGAGGTGCTCGGGCTCGGCGCGCTGCAGGTCCTGGCGACCCTCGGTCTGTGCGCGATCCTCGTAAGGCTCACCGGAGCCTCCTGGCTGCTCGCCGCGCTCATCGGCGGCGCGGTCGCCATGAGCTCGACCGCCATCATTCTGCGGCAGCTGAGCGATCGCGGCGAGCTCAACCGCACGCACGGGCGGCTGGCATTCAGCATGCTGCTGTTCCAGGACCTCGCTTTCGTTCCGCTGCTCGCTCTGGCTCCGAGCCTGGAGCGCGGGATGACGGCTTTTTCGCTGCACACGGCCGCCGTCACGGTCGCGGGGGGCATCGTCGCCGTCGTCCTGGTGCTCGCGGCCGGCCGCTGGCTGCTGCGGCCGCTGTTTTACGAGATCGCGCACAGCCGGCTGCGTGAGCTGTTCACGATGACCGCGCTGTGCGTCGTCCTCGCCTCCGCATGGATCTCGTATGTCGCCGGCTTGTCCCTCGCCCTCGGCGCCTTCCTGGCCGGGATGATGCTCGCCGAGACCGAATACCGGCATCAGATCGATGCGGTGATCCGCCCGTTCCGCGACATCCTCCTCGGGCTCTTTTTCATCTCGATCGGCATGCTGCTCGATGTGCGATTGCTGCTCGCCGACTTCGGACTGGTCGCGGCGCTGCTGCTCGGGATGCTCGTGCTCAAGGCGGTGATCGCTGCGGCCGCCACGCGCCTGTTCGTCGACTCGACCTTCAAGGCCGTGCGCACCGGCATCGTGGTGGCGATCGGCGGGGAGTTCGGAATCGCCCTGCTCACGATCGTGCTGCAGAGCGGCGCGGCCCCGGGCCTGCTCCCGCAGCTGCTGCTCGTCGCCGTGGTGCTCTCGATGGTCCTGAGCCCGCTCGTGCTGACCCACAACCGCACGCTCGCCCGATTCATACTTCACGAGCGCGGTCCGCGCCTCGCGCCGCTCGAGCCGGAGCATGCCGCCACGCACTCCATCGCGCAGCGCGAGCATGTGATTCTCTGCGGCTATGGGCGCGTCGGGCAGAATGTGGCGCGGGTGCTCGAGTCGCAGGGGTTCGAGTACATTGCCCTCGACATCGACCCGGCGCGGATCCGAGCGGCGCGGCAGGCCGGCGAGCCCGTGCTGTACGGCGATTCGGCCGACACCGAGATGCTCGCCAAGGCAGGCATCGACCATGCGAGCGCGGTGGTCGTGAGCTTCTCGAATCCGGCGGTTGCGCTCGAGATCGTGCGCTGCGTCCGCTCGGTGCGCACGGGCGTCCCGCTGCTCGTCCGCACGGCCGACGATGCGCGGCTGCAGCAGCTCAAGGATGCGGGGGCGACCGAGGTCGTGCCGGAGACTTTCGAAGCGAGCCTGATGCTCGTCTCGCAGGTATTGATGCTGCTCGAGGTGCCGGTGAGCCGCGTGGTGCATACGATCGGGAACATTCGCAGCAGCCGTTATCAACTGCTGCGCAACATTCACCGGCGCGAGGATGCGCGTCCGGAGAGCGAGCCGAACGTGTATCGGGAGGAGCTCAAGTCGATCGTCATCCCGCCCGGAGCCTGGGCCGTGGGACGCACCGTCGATGAGCTGCGCGCGCGCGGCGCCGAGGTTGCCATCACCGGCATACGCCGTCACGGCATTCTCGGGCGTGAGCCCTCCGGCGACACCTTCCTCAAGGAAGGCGACATCGTGGTGATCTACGGGCTTCCGGAGGCGCTCGAGCACGCCGAGGGGGTCTTGCTTGCCGGCTGAGTCGCGGCGCGCCGATATCCACTTCCCGCCGAAGCACGCGGCGCTGCGCGAGGACGTGCACGCGCTCGGTGAGCTGATCGGGGAGATGTTGCGCGAGCAGGGCGGAGTTGAGCTCCTCGACACCGTCGAGCAGGATCGGGTGCTCGCCATTCGCCGGCGCGAGGGCGAGGGGGGCGCGGCCGCGGAGCTCGCCGTTCGCGTGCGCGGGCGCGCACCGGAGGAGGCGCGCGATCTGGTGCGCGCCTTCTCGACATGGTTTCAGCTGGTGAACGGCGCCGAGCAGGTTCACCGCATCCGCCGGCGCCGCCAGTACTTCCTCGACGAGGCCGCCCGCCCGCAGCCGCTCGGAGTCGAGGACGCCCTCGGTCAGCTCAAGGCCGGGGGGCTTGCGCTCGATGAGGTGCTGGAGCTCGTTGCGGGACTTTCCATCGAGCCGGTGTTCGCCGCACATCCAACCGAGTCGCCGCGGCGCACCATCCTTCGCAGCCGCCAGCGGGTTGCGCAGCTGCTGCTCAACCGGCTCGACCCGACGCTCACGCCGAGCGAGTCGCGCGCCGTGTGGAGCGCCATCCGGCAGGAAATCACCGCCGGCTGGCAGACCGCGGAGTATCCGCGAGCGAGACTCACCGTCGCGGACGAGCGCGAGCACGTGGTGTTCTACTTGAGCGAGGTGCTCTATCGGGTGCTGCCCGCGTTCTACGAGGAGATCGCCGAGGCGCTCGCGAAGCTCTACGGCGTGGAGGCCGAGGGGCTCGAGCTGCCCTGCATCGTGCACTTCGGCAGCTGGGTGGGCGGGGACATGGACGGCAGTCCGGACGTGCACGGCAAGACGATCCGCGAGACGCTCGCCCGGCAGCAGCAGGTCATCCTCAATGCCTACTACGAGGAATGCCTCGCACTCGCGGAGCGGCTCTCTCAAAGCGCGAGCCGCATCCAGGTGGCAGGCGGGCTCGCGAAGCGCATCGAGGAGTACTCGACGCTGCTGCCCACATCGCGAGCGATCACTCCGACGCGCCACGACCGCATGCCGTACCGGGTTTTCCTCGCGCAGATCGCCACGCGGCTCCGCAACGCCTACGACGGACGCGCGAACGGCTACGAGAGCCCCGCGCAGCTGCGCTCCGATGTGACGCTCATCGCGGAGAGCCTGCGGGCGCATAAGGGCAGGAACGCCGGTTATCGCTCCGTGCAGCGGCTCTTGAGGCGCATCGACACGTTCGGCTTCCATCTCGCGACGCTCGACGTTCGTCAGGAGAGCGCCGTGCATCACGGGATCCTCATGCAGGGCCTGGACGATCCCCAGTGGCGCGCCCGCTCGAGCGCCGAGCGCCACAGGCTGCTCGCCGAGGCGATCGCGCGTGACTCCGGGCCGCGGGTGGAGCCCGACCCGCTCGGCAAGCGGGCGCGCGGGGTATTCGAGGCACTCCTTGCGGGCCGCCACCGCTACGGTTCGGACGCGGTGGGCTACTACATCGTCAGTGGAACGGCCGATACGGACGATGTGCTCGCCGTGCTGCTGCTCGCGCGCTGGGCCGAAGCGAGCGACCGCCGCACGGGCGAGGCGGCGCTCGATATCGCTCCCATGTTCGAGTCGCTCGCAACGCTCGAACGAAGCGGCGAGGTGATGCGCCGGCTGCTCGCCGATCCACTCTATCGGCGGCACCTCGAGACACGCGGCCGCCGCCAATGCGTGGTGATCGGGTACGCGGAGAGCAACAAGGAGGACGGTGTGTGCGCCTCGAGGCACGCGGCGCAGCTCGCACAGCGCGAGCTCGCCAGCGCGCTCGCCAATGCCGGCGAGCGGCACGTCATCTTTCACGCACGCGGCGGCAGCATCAGTCTCGGCGGGGGTCGTATCGACAGACCCGTGAG
Organism: Gammaproteobacteria bacterium; assembly: GCA_030040235.1. The sequence continues at coordinate 8,415 of JASHUC010000192.1, forward strand.
AGCCGCGCCGCAGGAGGCGCTCAACGGCGTGCTGCGCGTCACGGAGCAGGGTGAGGCCCTCGATCGCAGCTACGGTCTCGATCCGATCGCGATGCGCACGCTGGAGCGTGCGTTCAGCGCGCTCGCGCTCACCACTCCGGGCCGACGTGCGAAGCGTGCGCCGCAGTTGCCCGCTCGCGCGGAATGTGCCGCGACGCTCGCCGCCGCCGCCCGCAGTGCCTATCGGGGCCTCGTGTACGGCGATGCGGCCTTCTACGAGTATTTCCGCAACGTCACGCCCATCGACGTCCTCGAGCGAATGCAGATCGGCTCGCGTACGGCCTACCGCTCCCCGGGCCGGGGACTCCAGTCGCTGCGCCCGGTGCCTTGGGCATTCGCCTGGACACAGTCGCGCCATCTGCTTCCGGCCTGGTACGGAGCGGGAAGCGGGCTCGCCGCCGCCATCGCGCGGCACGGTCTCGCTCGACTTCGCGATGCATACGAGGGCTGGTTCTTCCTTCGCAACCTCATCGACGATCTCGAGGCGGCGCTCGCGCGGGCGGATCTCGAGGTCGCCCGCGCCTACAACGTGCTCGCCCCGGAGCCGCTGCATCGATTCTTCGCGCAGATCCGCGCCGAGTACGAGCTCGCGTGCGCCCGCGTGCTCGAGATCAAGAACGAGAGCCGCCTGCTCGATGGGGATGCTACCCTGCAGCGTGCGATTCAACTACGCAACCCCTACGTGGATCCGATGAACCTCATGCAGGTCGACCTGCTCGCGCGCTGGCGCGCAGCGGGCCGCGAGGATCGGGCGCTGTTCGAGGCGCTTCTCGCGAGCGTCAACGGCATCGCTCAGGGGCTCCAGAGCACGGGGTGAGCCGAGATGATCAGCATCCGTCCGGCGAGGCGCGCGGACGTGCCGCAGATCCTCGCGTTCATTCGCGAGCTCGCCGAGTACGAGCGCCTCTCCCATGCGGTAGTCGCGACGGAGGCCGACCTGCTCGGCAGCCTCTTCGGACGGGAGCCTTGCGCGCACGCGCTCCTCGCCACGCGTGATGCCGAGCCGGTCGGTTTCGCCGTCTACTTCTACAATTTCTCGACGTTTCTCGGGCGCCCGGGCCTTTACCTCGAGGACCTGTACGTGCGGCCCGCTGCACGCGGGCTGGGGATCGGCCGCCGGCTGCTCGTCACGCTCGCACGCCTCGCGGTCGAGCGAGGATGCGGACGCATGGAGTGGGCGGTGCTCGATTGGAACGAGCCCGCGATCGGTTTTTATCGCAAGCTCGGTGCGGCGCCCAATGCCGACTGGACCACGTATAGGCTCTCGGGGGAGGCGCTCGGGAAGCTGGCGCGCTCGGATTGACGGGCCCGCCGGCGAGGTGCGCGTTCGGCGTAGGCGGCCTCATCCGTGCGGACGGCGGCGGGCACCGGCAAGTGCCCCTCGAGCATCGCGAGCAGCGCCGCGCGCGCGCGGGCCACTCTGCTCTTGATAGTGCCCACCGCACAGCCGCAGATCGACGCAGCCTCCTCGTAGGAGAAGCCGCTCGCGCTCACCAGAATCAGCGCGGCACGCTGTCCGGGCGAGAGCACCGCGAGTGCCCGGTTCAGGTCGCGCAGCTCGAGCTCGCCGTCGTGATCGGGCGGAACGCTCGGCTCCGGGAGCAGATCGTTCGTCACGTCGTGCGCTTCGAACTTGCGCCGTCGCAGCTGCGAGTAGTGCTCGTTGCGTACGATCGTGAACAACCACGCCTTGAGGTTTGTGCCGGGCTTGAAGCGCTCGAGATTGTTGAACGCACGCAGCAGCGCCTCCTGTACGAGATCGTCCGCGCGCACGCCGTCGCGGCACAACGAGCGCGCAAAGGTGTGCAGCTGCGGCACCAGGGACACCATCTCTTCTGTGACGTTGTGATCGCTTGCGCCTGAGTCCATAAGAATCATTGGCCTTTCAATCGGCCCGCCTCGGAAAACCGTCATAACAGCCAAGCTACACCCTGTACCGTTTCAACAGAGTCCGCCGATCCCGGTGTCGGACGCCTCCTACCGCCGACCTGTGCAGCAGCCGGCGTGCCCAGCGATCGGGCGCAGTTCTTGCTCCGTCGGGCGAGGAGCCCCGACTCGAGTGCGGGGCGGGCCAGTGTTGCGCCACGGAACGACGCTATGCGACGAGTCTTGAAGGAAGCCAAGGTCTATCGGGTCGCTCCCGGCCCGGTGAACACCTGGCGGATTTATGCCGGCCCGAGGCGCCAGCCCGTGGCCTCCTTCGATGACAAGAGCACCGCAGTGCGCTACGCGCTGCGTTTGGCGCGCGGCGAGCTGAGCTGGTCGCCGCCGGCCGGTACGCCCGCGGACGCACACACGCGGCCGGAATCTTGACCTGGGTGCCGCTACGCGCGGCGAAAATCCACTGCGGGAAGC
>JASHUC010000193.1 GCA_030040235.1 Gammaproteobacteria bacterium
AGCGACCGCACCGGCATGGTCCACGAGCTGACGCGGGTGATCACCGAATGCGGGGGCAACATCAGCGAGAGCCGTATGGCGAACCTCGGCTCGGAGTTCGCCATGCTGCTGCTGGTCTCCGGCAACTGGCACGCGCTCGCCAAGCTGGAGACCGAGCTCAAGCGCCTCGCCGAGACCAATAACCTCAGCGTCCACCTGCGGCGCACGGAGCCGCGCTCGGCGCGTACGGACATGCTGCCCTACTCGATCGACGTGGTCTGTCTCGACCAGACGGGCATCGTCTCCGGGCTCTCGGGCTTTTTCGCCACCCGGGGAATCGACATCGCGGAAGCCTCCACCCGCAGCTATCCGGCGGCTCACACCGGGGCTCCGATGTTCGCCGTGCAGATGATCGTCAACGTGCCGAGCCGCATCCATATCGCGCATCTGCGCGAGGAGTTCATGGAGTTCTGTGACTCGCTCAATCTCGATGCGATCCTCGAGCCGGTGAAGTCCTGAGGCTCGCATGAGCAAGGTGGCTGTGGGCAAATCCATCCCGCCGTTTGCGCTACCCTCGACGAGCGGGCGGACCTGGAAGCTCGGCGAGGCGGCGGGAAGCAAGCTGGTCGTCTATTTCTACCCGAAGGACATGACCTCCGGGTGCACGCTCGAGAGCCAGGGTTTCCGGGATCTGCACGGCGCGTTTCGCCGGGCGGGTATCGCGGTCGTCGGTGTCTCGCGCGACAGCGTGGCCTCGCATCTGAAGTTTCGCGACAAGGAGCGTTTGCCCTTCGAGCTGCTCGCGGACGAGGACGAGAAGGTGTGCCGGCTCTTCGATGTGATCAAGGAAAAGAGCCTGTACGGCCGCAAATACATGGGAATCGAGCGCAGCACCTTCCTCATCGATGCCGGGGGAGTTCTGCGGCAGGAATGGCGCAAGGTCAAGGTGCAGGGACACGCGGAGGAGGTCCTTGAAGCGGCGAAGTCTCTCTGAGGGAGGACCTGCTCCCGGAAGCGCAGCGCCCGGAGGGGGCTTCGGTGGATCGGCCGGCCGGGGAGCCACCGAGGGCGCGGCAGCACCGGGGGCGGGGAGCGAGCGGCGCGTCGAGGCGGAAGCGCTCGCGCGACTGTTCGTGCTCGACACGAACGTCCTGATGCACGATCCGGCGGCGATCTTCCGCTTCGAGGAGCACGACATCTATCTGCCGATGGTGGTGCTCGAGGAGCTCGACGCCCACAAGAAGGGGCTCTCGGAAGCCTCGCGCAACGTGCGTCAGGTGAGCCGCTTCCTGGACGACGTGATGCGCGGGGCGAGCAAGGAGCAGATCGATCGGGGCCTGCGCCTGCCGGGAACCTATTCGGGCAACCACGGCAAGAAACCCTCGAGCGGACGGCTGTTCTTCCAGACTCGGCAGCTCCGCACGGCACTTCCCGAGACCCTTCCCGGCCAGGGCACCGATAACGCAATCCTCGCTCAAACGCTCGCGCTGCAGAAGCAGAACCCGAATGCGCGGGTGACGCTCGTCTCGAAGGACATCAATCTGCGCATCAAGGCCTCCGTGCTCGGGGTGCACGCCGAGGATTACTACAGCGACAAGACCCTCGAGGACACCGACGTCCTCTACTCGGGGGTGACCGCCCTGCCCGCGGACTTCTGGGAGCAGCACAGCCGCGATGTGCGCTCCTGGAAGGAGGCGGACCGCACGTTCTACGAGCTCCAGGGTCCGCTCGTGCGTGAATGGCAGGCGAACCAGGGCATCTACGAGGATGGCGAGCGCGGCATGGAAGGCATCGTGCGCAAGGTCGCGGACGATACGGCGATCATCGAGCTCACGCGCGACTATCGCAACGAGCGGCACAGCGTCTGGGGCATCACCGCGCGCAATCGCGAGCAGAACTTCGCCCTCAATCTGCTGCTCGACCCCGATATCGATTTCGTCACGGTTCTCGGACCGGCGGGTACGGGCAAGACCCTGCTCGCGCTCGCGGCGGGCCTCGCACAGACTCTAGACTCCAAGCGCTTCGTCGAGATCATCATGACTCGCGTGACGATCCCGCTCGGTGAGGACATCGGATTTCTGCCGGGAACCGAGGAGGAGAAGATGGAGCCCTGGATGGGCGCCCTGATGGACAATCTCGAGGTGCTCACCCAGAGCGAGGAAGGCGGCACCTGGGGGCGCGCGGCCACGAACGATTTGCTGCGCAGCCGCATCAAGATCCGCTCACTCAACTTCATGCGTGGCCGGACGTTCCTGAACCGCTACATCATTCTCGATGAAGCGCAGAACCTCACGCCCAAGCAGATGAAGGCGCTCGTCACGCGGGCCGGCCCGGGCACCAAGCTCGCCTGCCTCGGCAATGTGGCCCAGATCGATACCCCGTATCTGAGCGAGACCACCTCGGGCATTACATATGCGGTGAACCGTTTCCGTGGTTGGCCCCACTCGGGTCATGTTACGCTGCTGCGCGGTGAGCGCTCGCGACTTGCGGACTATGCGTCGGACACTCTGTAACAATTGCTCACCCGATCACGGGGTTGGTGGGGCTGTGCGCACGAAACTCGCTCCGGCGCGCGCGGTCGAAGCGTGAGGCGATCGGCCAGGCACAGGGCAGGCATGCGCTTTCTCCCCCATAACGTCTTGCAGCAGCTGATCGTCTTCACGGGGACGGCCGCGTTCACCGTCGCCTCGACCCTCGCCATCGCGCAGGCCGAGAATGATCTGCCGGACATCGGCCGCCCGGCCGGAGCCATCATCTCGAAGAACGACGAGGCGGCGATCAGCATGATGGCGCTGCGCGAGCTGCGCTCCGAGAATGCGATCCTCGAGGATCCGGAGTCGAACGAGTACATCCAGACGCTCGGCACACGGCTTGCCGCTCAGTCGATCGACGGCGCGGCGAACTTTCACTACGTCATCTATAACGCCCCCGACCCCGACGGGTGGAATGCCGAGGCCGTAGGCGGGGGCGGCGGGGCAGGCACGATCATCTGCGGCTACCCGCTCATCATCGCGACGCAGAGCGAATCCGAGCTCGCAGCCGTGCTCGCGCACGAAACCGCGCACATCACTCAGCATCACCTCGCCCGCGAGGTGGAGGCCTCCACCCGTCAGACTCTCACCGCCGCCGCGACGATGCTCGCAGCGATCATCATCGGTGCGATGGGCGGAGGGGCTCCGGCCGTCGAAGGCGGCATCGCCGCGGCCGAGGGCATGATGTATCAGCAGCAGATCAATTTCACCCGCGGCGAGGAGGAGGAAGCGGACCGCGTCGGCATGGGCTATCTCGCAGCGGCGGGGTTCGACCCCGAGAGCATGGGGGATTTCTGGGAAGTGGCGCTGCAGCGATTCGGCTACGAGGAGAGCCTGGTTCCGAAATTTCTGGAGAATCACCCGATCTGGCCCGACCGCATCGCGGACGCGCGCGCACGCGCCGCGCATATGGAGCGGCCGAGGAGCCTCAAGGATTCGGTGGACTACGGACTCATCAAGGAACGGCTGCGGGTGATCACGGCGGATGAGGACTACGACATTCTCGGCTATTACCAGAAGCAGCTGAGCGAGGGCGAGGGGTTGACCCTGGACCTGAAGTACGGGGAAGCCCTTGCGCTCATGAAGGTCAATCGGCCGAAGGACGCGGTGAAGGTTCTCGAGCCTCTGGTCGCGCAGAACCAGGACGTGATCCTGTTGCGCTCGGCGCTCGGCCAGGCCCAGGTCGCCGCGGGCGAGGTGCAGGACGGATTGAAGACCTTCGCCACTGCAGAGGTGCTCTTCCCGCGCAACGTTCCTCTCACGGTGCGCTATTCCGAGGCGCTGATCAAAGTAGGAGAAGCGAAGGAGGCGGAGCAGCTGCTCGATGACCTGTTCAACTTCTCCGAGCCCACGCCGCGGCAGATCCAGCTCATTGCTCAGGCGGCAAGCGCTGCGGGTGAGACCGGAGATGCCTACGACTACATGGGCGAGTACTACATCTCGAACGGGCAGCTCCTGCTCGCGACCCAGCAGCTCGAGCTCGCTTTGCGCGCGCCCCGCCTGACCAACGTGCAGCGTGAGCGCTACTCGGCTCGTCTCGCCGAGGTGCGCGACTTTCTCGCGCAGGAGCGGCGCGAGAACCACGGCCGCCTGCCGCGTGACCAGCAGCTCGACGGCAGCTCGCTCGGCGCATCTCCGCAATTCGACGGCAATCCTCTCGGGCCACACTGAGCGGGGCGCGCAAAGCGCCTGCTACAATCGCTGCTTTTGCGGGACTGCCGCCCCATGATGATGCCTCCCCGGGCCCGCGCCGCGGCCCTCCTCGCGCTGGCCTCGATCGCTCTCGCGGGCTGTGCCTCGCCACCGATCAAACACAAAGATCCGCGCGACCCCTGGGAGCGCATGAACCGCGCGATCTGGGGATTCGATATGGGCTTTGCGCAGAAGGTGGCGGTGCCCGTCGGGCACACCTACGTACGCCTGGTACCCGGTGTCGTCCGCACGGGTCTCGGCAATGTCTTCGACAATGCCGGCTACCCTGTCGTGTTCGTGAACGACTTTCTGCAAGGCAAGTTGAGAGGCGGGCTCGGCGACTTCGGCCGGTTCCTCATGAACTCCACCGTCGGCATCGGCGGGCTTTTCGACCCCGCCGCGCGCGTGGGGCTCCCCAAGAACAGTAACGATTTCGGCCGAACGCTCGGCACGTGGGGAGCAGGTCCCGGCCCGTACCTCGTGCTGCCCTTCCTCGGCCCGTCCGATATTCGCGACACCGCCGGCCGAGTGCCCGACGGGTACATGCAGCCGGAGAATTACATCAACGACCTCTGGATCTATCTCGGCGTCTATGCGGTGTATGCGCTCGATCTGGATGCACGCACGCTGCTGCCCGCCTACCAGCTTCTGAAGTCGCAGCATCCCTTCGACGAGTATGCGTTCGCCCGCAACGCCTACCTGCAGCAGCGCCAGTTCGTGATTCACGGACAGTCCGGCAACTCCGAGCAGCAGCAGGAGGAGGAGCTGGAGAAATCGCTCGAGGATCCGCCTGAGGATCCGCCTTCGAGCTCGCCGCCTCCGAAGTGAGCCCGCGGCGAGGCGGGGCA
>JASHUC010000194.1 GCA_030040235.1 Gammaproteobacteria bacterium
CGCAGGGGGATCGGCAGCTGCGAGCGCCGATATTTCACCCAGTTCACGAAGAAGAGGATGTGGCGTGCCTCCTCCTGAATGACAGGCTCGAAAATCGCGACGAGCTCGGGTGCGAAGTAGCCCGATTCGCGCGCCAGGGCGAACAGCCCGAAGGCGAAGAACGAGTCGAAGCACTCCCCGAAGCCGGCGAACAGGAAGTCGTGCTCGGGCGAGCGCGGCACGAAAGGCGCCGGCGGGTCCACGGCGATCCGATAGTTCGCGGTGAGCGCGGCGAGAAGCCGCGCGTGGCGCTGCTCCTCGAAGCCCTGCATCTCGATCGCCTTGCGGATCTGCGGATCGCTCTCGAGCGCGGCGGCAGCCGCAACCGTGCGCGAGGTCACGTGCTCGGTGGCGACCGCCTCGCTCCAGAAGGGCAGGCCGGTCAGCTTGAGGAGCGACTCGCCCGTCAAGGCCGGCCAGCGTATGGCCTCCGGAACATAATGGACGTGAGTGTCGAGAAAGAACCCGGCGAGCACCTCCCGATGCTCCATTGATCCGATCTCGACACTCGCTGCAACTGCGCGCATTGGCGGACCCTTGGACTCCCTCGCCGTATTTTCTCTTCGATCATGTCCTTCCGGGTAGTCCACGCCAGCTTTCCGCCCACTGCCAGCTGATGAGCGCGGGTACGCCGAAGAGGATCTCCCGCATCCGCTTGACGAGCGACAGGGTGATCGCGACGTCCGGTGCAAGACCGAGCACGGCGCCGAGGCCGACGAGCCCCGCCTCCTGTACGCCGACGCCGGCCGGCACGAGGAAAATGAGCTGCCGCACCGCCTGCGTGAGGCTCTCGAGCGCGACGCAGCCCTCGAAGTCGATCGGATGCCCCAGCCAACGCAAGGCAAGCCACGTCTCGAGGGTTCCCGAGACGAGCCCGGAGAGCTGCCAGAACACCGTGAGCGCGAGGCGGCCGCGCGCCGCATAGAGCCGGCGGATCTCGGCATCGAGCCGGTTCCAGCCGAGGGGGACATCGGAGGTGTCCGCGGCGGCCCAGCCCGGCGCCAGCGCGCTGCGCGACATGCGCACCAAGCGCTGGAGGAGGCTCTCGAGGCGCTCGAAGACCGAGCCATACCGCAGCAATGCTGCGAGCAGCGCAATGAGCGCGAGGCCGCTTCCGAGGGCGAGCACGAGCCCACCGAGAGGCTGCGCGCTGCGCATCGATCTGAGCGCGAACACGACCCCGAGCGTGATGAACAGGTACTGACTCACCAGGGTGAGCAGCAACTCGATCACGACGCTGGCGGCAGCGGCGGTGCTGGCCACCCCGCTTGCGCTCAGGAGCCGTATGCCCGCGATCTCCCCGCCGATGTTCGCCACGGGCAGCAACCGATCGATCGCCTCGCGCACGGTCGCGATCCAGAGGAGCGTGGCAATCGCAGGCGCCCGCGCGATGCGCCGGATGAGCAACCGCCAGCCGAGCACATCGAGCGCGAGCGGCACCGCGTGCAGGGGCACCAGCAGCAGTAGCACCCACCCGGCCGTGGTGAGCAGGGTGAGGATCATCGGTCCGCCGTCGCGCACGATGAGGACGACCAGCGCGGCGAGGCCGAGGATGAAGGTGATGCGCAGCGCGAGCCTCATGCGAGTCGCGCTCCGGAGCTTGAAGCCGCCGCGAGAGCACGAAATCCGCCCCGCTCGGCTCCACTGCGCTCGAGCGCCTCCCGTACGCGAGGCGAGAGCAGCGCGTCGAGCTCGGCGGAATGGCGGTAATGGCTCATCGAGGCGGCGATTGTCCCATCCGCCGCGGCGGCGGGATGCAGGTAGATCTCGCTTGCCCCCCCGGGCAGGCGCGCGAGAATCTCGAGCAGCGCCGACTCGTCCATCGCACCGCTCGCGGCGATGCCGAAGACCCGGTCGTTGTGCGCGATTCCAGCCCTCTCGAGCCTCGTTCTCATGAGTGCGAGCCAAGGTCTGAGGGCACACGCGGCCCACAACGCACGGCGCGAGGCTCGACGCGCGAACCACAGCGGCTCCGCCGGAACTCGCACCGGAGGCGCCCCGAACTCGCGCCCGACCTCGATCATCTTCGAGAGCACCGTGGGATGAAGGTGCAGGTGCTTGTGAGCGTTCACGTGGTCGAGCGCGAGCCCGGTACGGGCGAAGGCGGCGAACTGTGCCCGGATCTCGGCCTCGAGCTCGCGTCTCACGCGGGGCAGCGCGAAGTAGCGCCAGCCCTCGAGGACGAGGCGGTCGTCGAAGCGCCCGCTCGCACCGACCAACCGTGGAATCTCCCGCGCGGGGAGCAGTGCGCCACCGTCGGCGAGCGTGAGGTGCAGCCCGACGCAGAGCTGCGGGAGTGCTTGGGCGCGCCGCACCGCGTCGGAGGCGGCCGGAGCGGCGACCATGAGGCTCGCGGCGGTGAGAATCCCCGCGCGCGCCGCCCGCTCGACGGCTTCATTGATGGCCTCGTGGCGGCCGAAGTCGTCGGCCGTGACGATGAGGAACCTGCGCACGTCCGCTCCCGGCGGCGATCCGCTCGCGCCCGAGAATCTCGAGGCTCCTAGGCCTCGCGCGCGTGGAGGAAACGGAAGAACTCCACGCCTTCGCGCAACCGGCGCTTGGTCAGCTGCCAGCTCCCCATCATCTCGCCCGTGAGCTCGATGATCTTGCGCGGCCGGAAGTAGAAGCGCCGATAGAAGGTCTCCACGGCGTGATAGATCTCCTGCGCCGGAAGGTGCGGATAGCTGATCGGCGAGAGCTGCACTCCCTGCTCGTTCACGAGGTTCAGACCCTCATTCTCCTTGAGCCAGCCGTTCTCGACCGCCTCGCGGTAGAGCTGCGTGCCGGGGTAGGGCGCGGCGAGGGAGACCTGGATCGTGTGCGGGTTGATCTCGACCGCAAAACGGATGGTCTCCCGGATGGTCTCCGCGGTCTCTCCGGGGAGTCCGAGAATGAAGGTGCCGTGAATGGTGATGCCGAGCTTGCGGCAGTCGCTCGTGAAGCGGCGCGCAATGTCCGTGCGCAGCCCCTTGCGGATGTTGTGCAGGATCTGATCGTTCCCCGACTCGTAGCCGACGAGCAGCAGGCGCAGGCCGTTGTCCTTCATGACCTTCAACGTCTCGTATGGCACGTTCGCCTTGGCGTTGCACGACCAGGTGACGCCGAGCTTGCCGAGTCCGCGGGCGATCTCCTCGGCGCGGGGCTTGAAATCGGTGAAGGTATCGTCGTCGAAGAAGATCTCCTTCACCTGTGGGAGGTTCTCCTTGATCCAGCGCACCTCCTCGATGACGCTCGCGGGACTGCGCACCCGATAGCGATGGCCGCCGACCGTCTGCGGCCAGAGGCAGAAGGTGCACTTCGATCGGCATCCGCGCCCGGTGTAGAAGGAAATGTACGGATGCTCGAGGTAGCCGATGAAGTAGTTCTCGATCGTCAGATCGCGCTTGTAGACCGGCGAAACCCAGGGCAGCGCGTCCATGTCGGGGATCATGGGGCGTGCATCGTTATGGCGAATGGCGCCTTCGCCCGTGCGATAGCTCAACCCGAGCACCGACGACAGCGGGCGCCCCTCGGCGACCTCGCGGCAGGTGTAGTCGAATTCCTCGCGCGCGACGAAGTCGATCGCGCTCGAGGCACGGAGCGAGCCTTCGGGATCCACGGCCACTTTGGCGCCGACCATCCCGACGAGCAGGCGAGGGTTTTCCGCCTTGAGCAACTCTGCGACGTGCGCATCGGTCGGGAACGAGGGCGAGCTCGTGTGCAACACGACCAGATCGTACTGGCGCGCGAGCGGGGTGATGTCGGAGAGCCCGAGGCCATCGGCCGGCGCATCGATCAGCTTGCTGTCCGGCACGAGCGCGGCAGGCTGGGCGAGCCAGGTCGGATACCAGAACGAGCGAATCTCACGCTTGGCCTGGTAGCGCGCTCCGGCGCCGCCGTCGAATCCGTCGAAGGACGGAGGATGCAAAAATAGTGTCTTCACTGCGGTCTCAGCGGCTGGACGGACCCGTCGCGGGTCACTTGGTAGCGGGTCGCGCGCCAGTGGACCCGGCGCGATACGAACCCCCACCCCCACAAAACGAAGGCAAGCCAGTCATTGAGCGGCAACACCCAGAGCTCGCGAAGCGCGGAGCCGATCCGGCGCGTGGCGAAGTGTAGCAGGACTCGTGCGAGGCCGCTGATGGCGAGCATCACGAGCGCTGCCGGGGCGGCCCCGGCGATAAGACAGCCCACGGCGGCCACGGGCCAGCCAAAGCTCGGGAAGGAGGCGAGATAGGCGCCCGGGCGCACCGCGCGAATGGTGCGCAACCAGCGCAGCTCGTGGCGCACGAGCTCGGCCGCGCTGGGCTCGTGCACGTGGGTTTCCACGACCACCTCCGACAGCACGGTTCGCAGGCCGCGCCTGCGGGTAAGCTCACCCAGCCGGTAATCGTCCGCGAGCTGGTCGGCGATCGCTTGAAAGCCTCCAATCGCCGCGAGCGTCTGCCGGCGAATGCCGATCGTCGCCCCGAAGGCGAATGCACGCGATCCGAACGAGGCAGCGACGAGCACCGAGGGCATGAACCAATCGTTGATGAAGGAAGCCAGAAGGACCGACCAGACCCCGCCGCGCGCGAGCCCGCGGTAGGGGCAGGTGACGATGCCCACGCTCGGGTCGGTCAGCGGGGCGACGACTCTCGCGAGATAATCGGCGGGTGCCTCGACGTCGCTGTCCGCGAGGACGAGATATTCGTGGCGCGCCACCGCCATCATATTGATGAGATTGCTCACCTT
>JASHUC010000195.1 GCA_030040235.1 Gammaproteobacteria bacterium
GTGCTCGTGAGCGGCTTCGGCGTGAACGGCAAGGACGGTTCCAAGGTCATTCTCAACGTCCCGAGCAGCGGGCGCATTCCCAACGGGGCGACCGTCGAGCGCTCGGTCGCCATGCACTTCGCGAGCGACTCGCACCTGGTGCTCAACCTCAATACCCCGGACTTCACCACCGCCGCGCGCGTGGCGGCGGCCATCAACAAGACCTTCGGCGCAGGCACCGCCGAGGCGCTCGATGCGGTCTCGATCCGTGTGGCCGCCCCGGTCACGCCGGATCAACGCATCGCCTACGTCGCGACGCTCGAAGGGATCGAAGTCGACCCCGGCGTCGCGCCCGCGCGGGTGATCGTCAACTCGCGCACGGGCACGGTCGTCATCAGCTCCGAGGTGCGCGTCATGGCGGCGGCCGTCGCCCACGGCTCGCTCTCGGTGACGATCACCGAGCGATATGACGTGAGTCAACCGAACGCCCTGTCGCAGGGGCAGACCGTGGTCACCCCGCGCAGCGATATCAACGTGAAGCAGGCGGATGCGCACATGTTCGTGTTCCAGGCCGGCGTCAATCTCGATGAGATCGTCCGTGCCGTCAATCAGGTCGGTGCCGCGCCCGGAGATCTGGTTGCAATACTCGAAGCGCTGCAGCAGGCCGGAGCGCTGCGCGCGCAGCTCGTGGTCATCTAGCGGCCGCACGCGGGATATGGCGCTGCAATGGCCCCTCCAGTCACCGATGTGCGTACGTACGGCGATTTCGCCGGCCTCGAGGCGCTCAAGAAATCGGCGCACGGCAAGGACCCGGCGGCGATCCGCGAGGTGGCCCGGCAGTTCGAGAGCCTGTTCGCACGCATGCTGATCAAGAGCATGCGCGATGCGATCGGGCGCGACCCGATCTTCGGCAGCGATCAGGAGCAGGCCTATCAGAGCATGCTCGATGATCAGCTGTCCGTCGAGCTCACCCGCGGCAAGGGACTGGGGCTCGCCGACATGCTGGTGCGCCAGCTGCAGCGCCGCGGGGCCTCGAGCGCGAGCAGCGGGGGGGCGTCGGGCACGTCTTCAGCCGCCGGAGCGCAAGCAGCCGGGGCCCCGTCCAGCGCTGCCTCCGGCACGGGACCCGCGGGCAAAGCAGCCAGCCCCGCCTCCAGGCTTCCTCCGGCCTCGAAGGCCGAGCGGACGAGCTTCATCCGCGAGGTATGGCCGCAGGCGGAGCAGGCCGGGTCACAACTCGGCGTCGCCCCCCGGAGCCTCGTCGCCCAGGCGGCGCTCGAGAGCGACTGGGGCCGCAGCGTGCCGCGGGATGCGAGTGGACGCTCGAGTCACAATCTCTTCGGGATCAAGGCCGCCGGCGACTGGACCGGATCGAGCGTCGCGGCGGCTACGCAAGAATTCGCCGGCACCACTCCGGCAGCCGCTCCGGGCACCGCTCGCACAACCGTCGCGCAGTTCCGTGCGTACTCGAGCCGCGCGCAGAGCTTTCAGGATTATGTCGCGTTGCTTGCCAGCAACCCGCGCTACGCGCCGGCACTCAACACGGGAGACAACGTCGAGGCCTTCGCGAGCGCCCTGCAGCGTGGCGGCTACGCGACGGATCCGGACTATGCCCGCAAGCTGAGCGCGGTCGCGGGGAGCGTCGCGAGCACGCTGGCGGAAGCCTCACCGGCAGCCCCTACGACCCTCGTCGCGTCGCTTTCGGCCGGCGCCAGCATCCCGATGCGTGAGGAAGATCTCAAGTTTGCGCAGGCCACGCCGATGAACGTGGCGACTGATAGGCTCTGAGGACGTTAGGCAATGGGCGACATACTCTCGACCAGCGTCACCGGCCTGCTCGCCTTCCAGCAGGCGCTCGACGTGACGAGCAACAACGTCGCCAACGTCTCGACACCCGGCTACGACGTCGAAACCACCAACTTCGCGGAGGAGCCCGGCCAGGGAACCTCCACGGGCTATATCGGCAACGGGGTTGACGTCGCAAGCGTCACCCGCGCGTACAACGCGCTGCTCGCGCAGCAGGTCAATTCCTCCCAGGCGAGCTACTCGAGCTCCAACACGCTCGCGACCTGGGCTGCACAGATCGACAATATGTTGAGCTCATCGAGCACGGGCCTCACGGCATCGCTCCAGAGCTTCGTCAACGCACTGCAGACGCTTTCCACCTCCCCCTCGTCCACCGCCTCCGGCCAGGCGGTCCTCAGCCAGGCGCAGGCGCTCGTCACGCAGCTGCAGTCGTACAGCTCGCAGGTCTCCGAGGCCGATTCGCAGGTCGAATCGCAGGTGCAGAGCAACGTCTCCGAGATCAACACGCTCGCAAGCAGCATCGCCTCGGTCAACGGTCAGATCGCGCAGGCCGAAGGGGCCGATCCAGGCCAGACCCCGAACCAGCTCCTCGACCAGCTCGACGGACTCGTCAATCAGCTGAGCCAGTACGTCACCGTCAACACCGTCGCGGGAACCAACGGACAGACCGACGTTTACATCGGGACCGGCCAGGCTCTCGTGCTCGGCAGCAGTGCCCAGGAGCTCACCGCGGTACCGAATGCCTACAACGCCTCGCAGTACGACATCGGCCTCACGAACGGCACCACCACGGTCGATATCACCTCCGAGATAACCGGCGGCTCCCTCGGGGGCTTGCTCGCAACCGTGAGCCAGGTGCTCGACCCCACTCAGAACGCCCTGGGCCAGTTGAGCGTGGGCCTCGCGACGCTCATGAACGAGCAACAGGCGGACGGGATGAATTCCACGGGCGCCCAGGGCCAGGCAATGTTCGCCGTCGGCGGCCCGCAGGTCCTCGCCGACTCGAACAACACCGGCAGCGCCTCGCTCGATGTGACTCTCACGAGCCTCAGCGATCTAACCACCGACGATTACGTGCTCGAGTACACCGGCACCGGCGCGAACGGCGGGTGGGAGCTCAAGGATCAAACGACCGGACAGGCGGTCGCGATGACCGGCACCGGCACGAGCGCCGATCCGCTTCAGGCCCAGGGCCTCTCGATCGTCGTGAGCGGCACACCGGCGGCGAACGACAGCTTCCTCATCCAGCCGACGGCCGCAGCGACGCAGGGCCTGTCGATGCTGCTCACGAGCCCCACGCAGATCGCCTCCGCCTCGCTCGTGCAGGCGACGGCGGGCAGTGCCAATACCGGAACGGGTTCGATTTCGGCCGCCACCGTCACCGACCCGGCCACGTGGGAGGCTAACTCCGGCACGTACACCGTCTCGTTCACGAGCCCCACCCAGTACGACGTGATGAACGGCACGACCGAGGTCACCTCCGGCACCTATACGAGCGGCTCGCCTATCGCCTTCGAGGGGGCCGAGCTCACACTCACCGGCGCGCCGGCGACGGGCGATACGTTCACGCTCGCCAGCAACTCGACGGCCAACACCGGCGACAACAGCAACCTGCTCGCGATGATCAGCGCGCTCTCCGCCTCGGCGCTCAATGGCGGCACGACCTCCTTGAACGACGCCGCCAATGATCTCGTGACCCAGGTCGGCGCACTCACCCAGCAAGCCCAATCGAACGCCTCCGCCCAGCAATCCGTGAATCAATCGGCGACCGATTCGCTCAACAACGCGGACGGAGTGAATCTCGATCAGGAAGCCGCGCTCATGGTGCAGTACGAGCAATCCTACCAGGCGTGCGCCCAGATGATCGCGGCCTCGACCACCATGTTCGACTCGCTCATGACCGCGATGACCTACGGCTGATGAGACCCCGCATCCGCGCTCACCACGGCTGATCCACCATGACCATCTCGACTGTCACGTTCCAGAACGATGCCCTCAATGCGATCGACGCGCTCGATGCGCAGGTCTCGCAGACGCAGAACCAGCTTTCCACGGGAGTCGCGCTGCAGAACGCGGCGGACAACCCCGTCGCCATGTCGCAGGTCAACACGCTCGACGTCGAGCTCTCCGCCTCGCAGCAGTATGTAGCGAATGCCAATAGCGCGAACTCGAATCTCGAGCTGGAGGAGCAGGCCCTGACGAATGCGACGAACGTGATACAGAGCGCCCAAAGCCTGGCGACGCAGGCGAGCGACGGATCCCTGACCAGCTCCGACCTGCAGAACATCGCCACTCAGCTGCAGCAGCTGCTCCAGCAGCTGGTATCGGTCGGCAACACGACCGACAGCAACGGCAACTATCTGTTCGCCGGCACAGCGAGCGGCACCCAGCCTTTTGCGCAGTCGGGGAGCGGCGTCACCTACTCCGGCAGCGAGACGGTGAACCAGATCCAGATCGCCGCCGATCAGTCCATCTCGCAGGGCGACACCGGCAGCTCGGTGTTCATGAACATTCCGGCCGGCAACGGGACGTTCATCACGGCGGCGGGCGCCGCTAACACGGGCACGGGCTCGATCGATCCCGGGACCGTGACCGACCCGAGCACCTGGGCAGCGAATGCCGGTGTCTACACCGTCTCGTTCACGAGCCCGACGGCGTACCAGGTCGAGAACAGCGCGGATCCGCCGGTCGTGGTCGCTTCCGGCACCTACACCAGCGGCGATGCCATCTCCTTCGAGGGCGTGCAGGTCGCGGTCAGCGGCACCCCGGCGACGGGCGATGAGTTCACGGTGTCGCCCGCCGGCACTTCGAGCGTATTCAGCACGCTCTCCAGCCTCATCTCGGCGCTCAACTCCACGACCCTCACGTCGGGCCAGCTGACGACTGCGATCGGCACCGCAGAGCAGCAGCTCGGCAACGCCGTCACCAATGTCGATAACGTCCAGGCATCGGTCGGTGCGCGAGTCAATGCGGTGAGCAGCGCCAACACGAGCGCTGAGAGCACCCAGACGACGCTGCAGAGCTCCGTATCGCAGCTGTCCTCCACGGACTATGCGGCCGCGACGACCCAGCTCAACACCGAGGAGATCGCCCTGCAGGCCGCGGAGGAGTCTTACGCCTCCATCGCGAGGCTCTCGTTGTTCAATTACCTCGACTGATCGCTGCGGCAGCAGCCGCATGGCCCGCGAGTGTGATCCGTCTCCCATTGTGACCGATTCGACAATTTCACCGATTGAGGCTCCCCGGGTTCAAGTTCATGCCCGGCGCACCGATACACACCCCAGACAGTAAGCGGCCCGG
>JASHUC010000196.1 GCA_030040235.1 Gammaproteobacteria bacterium
GAGCGGCATCGGCTGGGTCGAAGGCGTGAGCTACGAATGGTCGCCCGAAGAAACCTACCAGACGGTGAAGTTCCTGCTGGATCACGGTGCCGACGTGAATGCGCAGGACCTCGTCGATCGGCGCACCGCGCTCATGGGGGCTGCGCACAAGGGCCGCAACGATGTGGTCCAGCTGCTGGTCGACCACGGTGCCGACCTCTCCCTGCACGACATCGGCAGCCGCGACACCGTGCATAAACTTGCCGGGGTATCCTGGCAGGCGATCGATTACGCCGACGGCCTGGTGCGCGTCGGCGTCCAGTCCGCCATCGCGCACCCCGAGACTTCGGCCCTCATCCGCAAGCTGATGCAGGCGCGGGGCCTCCCGGTGCCGCCGCCCGGCCGCACGCTCGCCTCGATCTGCATCACCGAGATCTGCAAGGGTCCGGCCGGCTAAAGCCTCGCGCGACGGGGCTCCTCCCGCCCCTTCCCGCCCCTTTAAACGTCCCTCCTCTCAACTCCCTCTAACCTCCGGAGCGGGTTCTCTGCACCCCCGCCGCGGGTCGGCACCGTATAGGAGTGGTTAGGAGCAGCCGTTGAACACGAGCCCGGCGCGCAAGCCCTTCATCCGCGATACCGCCGCGACGGACGTGAGCCTCGATCCGCAGCCGCAGATCCGCAGGCGCCGCCGCTCGGTGCTGATCGGCGCCGTGATCGTCATCGTCCTCATCGCGGCGGCGACGCTCGCGGTGCGCTCGTGGATGTCCACCGCGGCCGTGATCCCGCGCGAGCGTTTGCGCATCGCGCAGGTCACCCGCGGACCTTTCGTCCGCGATGTGGCCGCCGAGGGAACCGTCATCACCGCCAACAGCCCCACCTTGTTTGCGCCCTCCCCCGGCACCGTCACGTTCGACGTGCGGGCGGGTGATACGGTCAAGAAGGGCCAGGCGCTCGCGACGCTCGACAGCCCGAGCCTCGTCAACGAGTACGCCCAGGAGCAAGCGACGCTCGAAAGCCTCACGGTTGCGCTCGAGCGCCAGGACATCGAGGTGCGCCGGCAGGAGCTCACGAACAAAGAGCAAGCCGACCTCGCACGCGTTGAGATCCACGCGGCGCAACGTGAATTCAAACGCGCAACGACCGCCTGGCAGGAGCACGTCATTCCCCAGCGCGACTACGCGCTCGCCTCGGATAACGTCGACACCGCTCAGCTCACCTACGATCACGCCGTGGCCAACGCGAAGCTCGCCAACGAGAGCCTCGAGTTCGAGCTCAGAACCAAGCGTCTGGAACGCGACCGTCAGCGCCTGCTCGTCCAGAATCTCGCCCGCAAGGTCAAAGAGCTCACGATCCGCTCTCCCGTGGACGGGGTGGTGGGAACGCTCGCGGTGAACCAGAAGTCCGCGGTGATCGAGAACACGGCGCTCCTCTCGGTGGTGGATCTCTCGGCGCTCGAGATCGAGTTCCGCGTTCCGGAGACCTATGCGAGCGGTTTGCGCCCCGGCTTCGCCGCCGAGATCGCCTACGGCGGCAATACCTATCAGGGCGCGGTCTCGGCCGTCTCGCCCGAGGTGCAAGAGAGCGAAGTGAGGGGACGCGTGCGCTTTGCGGGGCAGGTCCCGGCGGATCTGCGGGAGAACCAGCGCGTCAACGTCCGCATCATCCTCGACTCGCGGCGCGATGTTCTGCAGGTCGAGCGCGGCGGCTTCGTCGATGCCGGCGGCATTGCCTATGTCGTCGAGGGGAACACCGCGATCCGCCGCCCGGTCAAGCTCGGCGCCATGAGCGTGAGCGCGGTGGAGATTCGCTCCGGACTTTCCCCGGGCGAGCGCGTCGTGGTCTCGAGCCTTGCAGACTTCGGCGATGCGCCGCGAGTTCGCCTCACCGACTAACAGAGGAACCCCATGATCGAGATGCACGATGTCAGCAAGGTCTTCCGCACCGACACGATCGAGACCCATGCGCTCAGGCACTTCCACCTCATGGTCGCGCCCGGGGACTTCGTCGCGGTGACCGGCCCCTCCGGATCGGGCAAGACGACCTTCCTCAACGTCACCGGCCTGCTGGAGGAGTTCACCTCCGGACGCTACTTCCTCGACGGCGAGGACGTGAGCCGGCTTTCGGATAACGAGCGCTCGCACATCCGCAACGAGAAGCTCGGCTTCGTGTTTCAGAGCTTCAATCTCATCCCGGACTTGAGCGTGTACGACAACGTCGACGTGCCGCTGCGCTACCGGCGCATGCCCACCGCCGAGCGGCGCCGCCGCATCACCGAGGCGCTCGAGACCGTCGGGTTGGGCTCACGGATGAAACATATTCCGGCGCACTTGTCGGGCGGCCAGCAGCAGCGCGCCGCCATCGCCCGCGCGATTGCAGGGGATCCGCGGGTGATCCTGGCCGATGAGCCCACCGGAAATCTCGATAGCACGATGTCCAATCAGATCATGACCTTACTTGAGGAAATTAATGCTCAAGGTACTACCGTGATCATGGTCACGCACAATCCCGATCTCGCCCGGCGTGCCCGGCGCCACATCGAGATCATCGACGGCGAGATCGCCGGCGGGCTCGCCCGCGCGAGCGGCGGCCCTCCCGCCGCCGCGCGGGCCGGCCTCTTCCCTGCAGCCTGAGGCCGCCGGCCATGGCCATGCCATTGCACGACCTGCGGCTTGCGGCGTTGAGCATCCGCCGCACCCCCGCGCTCACCGCGCTCATGGTCGGGGCCATCGCCGCGGGCATCGGCGCCGCCATCGTCACCATCACGCTCTATCACGCGCGTGCGGGACATCCGATCTGGTGGAAGGAGAAGCAGCTGTTCGCGGTGACGCTCGATGCGCGCAGCACGGACCCGGAATTCGCGCAGTACTCGCGACACCCCGAGTATCCGCCCTTTCAGCTCAGCTATCGCGATGCGCAGGCCCTCTACCGCTCCCCCATCCCCAAGCGCGCCGTGAGGATGTTCAAGGCGATCCGGGTGGTCGATCCCGGCCGCGCCGGCATTCAGCCCTTCTCCGTGGTCGCACGGGTGACGAGCGCGGATTTCTTCCCGATGTTCGACGTGCCGTTCCTCTACGGCTCCGGGTGGACGCGCGGCGCCGACGATGCCCCCGAGCCTGTCGTGGTGCTCGGCAAGCACCTCAACGACAAGCTGTTCGCCGGCGCCGACAGCGTCGGACGGTCCATCACCGTCAGCGGCCGGCAGTATCGCGTCGTCGGGGTGACGGATGATTGGATGCCCCGCCCGAAGTTCTACGATCTGAACAACGGCGCGTTCGACACCGCCGAGGACCTCTACATGCCCT
>JASHUC010000197.1 GCA_030040235.1 Gammaproteobacteria bacterium
GGCACGCAGTAGATGTCTGTCTCCGCATCGAGCGGCGCGCCGATGGCGCCCGAATCGCGCAGCTTCTCGAGCTCGCGCAGCACATCTGCCCGCAGCTCGATGAGCGCCGGCCAGTCGATCCCGTGTGTCGCGGGCTCGGGCAGCTCGTGCCAGCGTGACAGAAACACCGACTCCCCGCGCTGCCCGGGCAGATGGCGCCAGATCTCCTCCGCCGTGAACGAGAGAATCGGCGCGAGCCAGCGCACCATGGCCTCCGCGATGTGATAGAGCGCCGTCTGCGCCGAGCGCCGCGCGAGGCTTGCGGGCGGGGTCGTGTACAGACGGTCGCGCACCACATCGAGGTAGAACGCACTCAGGTCAACGATGCAGAAGTTGTGCACCTTGTGATAGACGAGATGGAAGGCGTAATCCCGGTACGATTCGATCAGCTGGGTTTGCAGCTCGCGGGCGCGGGCGAGCGCCCACCCATCGAGGGCGACCAGCTGCGCCGGGTGCACCGCGTCGCGCTCCGGAACGAAGCCGTGCAGATTCCCGAGCAGGAAGCGGGCGGTGTTGCGGATCTTGCGATAGGACTCCGCGGCACGCTGCACGAGCGCGTCCGAGACGCTCATCTCGTTCGCATAGTCGGTCGCTGCGACCCAGAGCCGTAGCACGTCGGCGCCGAGGGAGCCGACGACCTTCTGCGGCGCAATGACGTTGCCCCGCGACTTCGACATCTTGTGACCCGCTTCGTCCACGGTGAACCCGTGGGTGAGAACGCCGCGGTAGGGGGCCCGCTCGTAGAGCGCTTCGGACATGAGCAGCGAGCTTTGAAACCAGCCGCGATGCTGATCGGAGCCCTCGAGGTACAGATCGGCGGGCGTTGCGAGCTGCGGACGCAGCGTGCCGACGCACTCGAACGAGAGGCCCGAATCGGCCCACACATCCATCACGTCGGTGAGCTTGCGGTACTGTGCCGCGTCGGCGCCGAGCAGCTCCACCGGATCGAGCTCGAACCAGGCATCGATGCCCTCGCGCTCCACCCTCGAGGCGACCGTCTCGATGAGCTCGAGCGTGCGCGGATGCGGCTCGCCCGTCTCCCGGTGCACGAACAGAGTGATCGGCACGCCCCAGGTGCGCTGGCGCGAGATGCACCAGTCGGGGCGGCTCTCGATCATGCCCGTGATGCGCTGCTCGCCCCACGAGGGCGTCCACTGCACCGCGCGGATGTCGCTCAACGCGTGTGCCCGCAACCCCTCCTGGTCCATGCTGATGAACCACTGGGGCGTTGCGCGGAAGATCACCGGGGTTTTGTGCCGCCAGCAGTGTGGATAGCTGTGCCGGAACGGCTCGTGATGCAGCAGCCGGCCGCGCTCGCGCAGCGCCTGAACGAGAATCGTGTTGGCCTGCTCGACGCTCGCGCCGCCGACGAGCGCCGTACCGGGCAGGAAGCGCCCGTCGTCCCCGACGGGATTCGCGACCGGCAGTCCGTAGCGCTGCCCGACCGAAAAGTCCTCGTGCCCGTGGCCGGGCGCGGTGTGCACGGCCCCGGTGCCCGCCTCGAGCGTCACGTGCTCGCCGAGCACCACCGGCACGGCGCGGTCCTCGAACGGGTGGCGCAATCGCAGGCCCTCCAGGGCCTTGCCCTCGAAGCGGGCGAGCACGCGCCGCTCGCTCATCCCGAAGCGCTTCAGGCACCCGGCCGAGAGCTCCGCCGCGAGGATCAACCGCTTGAGAGCATTCTCGTGAGCGGCCTCGACGAGCACGTACGCGAAGGTGTCGCGAAGGGCCACCGCCTGGTTTGCCGGCAGCGTCCAGGGTGTGGTGGTCCAGATGACCACATCGACCGGCTCGGCCCCGAGCGCTGCGCCCGCAAGTCCCACCCGGCGCTCCAGGTCGCGCAGGTCTGCAACTTCAAACCCTACGTCCACGGCGGGTGAGGTTCGCTCCTCGTATTCCACCTCTGCCTCGGCCAGCGCGGAGCGGCATTCCGTGCACCAGTGAACCGGCTTGACGCCCCGGTAGAGGTGCCCGCCGTGAATGATCCGGCCGAGGGCGCGGATCTGCTGCGCCTCGTAGCGGGAGTCCATCGTGAGATAGGGATTGTCCCAGTCGCCGAAGATCCCGAGGCGCTTGAAATCGCGGCGCTGCGAGTCGATCTGCTGTGCGGCATAGGCGCGGCATGCGGCCCGAAACGCCGTCGCATCGAGCTTCTGCCCGGGCCGGCCATGCTTTTTCTCGACCTGCTGCTCGATCGGCAGCCCGTGACAGTCCCAGCCCGGCACGTAGGGCGCATCGAACCCATCGAGGGTGCGCGCCTTGACGATGATGTCCTTCAGGATCTTGTTGATCGCATGCCCGAGGTGGATCTCACCGTTCGCATACGGGGGTCCGTCATGAAGCAGGAAGCGCGGGCGCCCGCGACCTTGCTCTCTGATCTTGCGATAGAGCCCCGCCTGCTCCCAGGCCTCGAGCATCGCGGGCTCACGACGCGCGAGATCCGCCTTCATCGCAAACTCGGTCTGCGGCAGATTGAGCGTGCTCTTGTACCCGGTGCTGCTCATCTCACCAGTTCTTTCTACCGTGGCTCGCCTTGCGCGGCACCGCCGCCTCGCCGAGCACGCTGCGCGCCTCGGCCGCATCGCGCTGCATCTGCTCGACCAAGGCATCGAGCGAGTCGAAGCGCCGCTCCTCGCGCAGCTTCGCGACGAACTCCACCTCGATCTCGCGCCCATACAGGTCGCCGTCGAAGTCGAACACGTGCGCCTCGAGCAACGGCTCGGTGCCGTTGACGGTCGGACGCGTGCCGAGGCTTGCGACGCCGGCCATGCGCTGCGGCCCCACTCCGAGCACGTTCACCGCGAAGATGCCCGCAAGGGCCGGCCTGCGCCGCTCGAGGCGCAAGTTCGCGGTCGCGAATCCCAGCTGCCGGCCGAGGTGGCGCCCCTCGATGACCCGCCCGCTCATGCTGTAGGGCCGCCCGAGCCAGCGGGCTGCCTGCTCGAGGTCCGCGGCCGCGAGTGCTTCGCGGATGCGGCTGCTGCTCACGCGCACACCGTCGATCGTGACCGGGGACACCACGTCCACGAGGCAGCCCAGGGCGGCGCCGGCCTCCTGCAGCAGGCGTGATGTGGCCTCACCGTCGCGCCCGAAACGGAAATCGTGCCCCACGACGACGACCGGAGCGTCCAGCTCGCGGAACAGCAGCCCTGCGAATTCCTCGCCGGAGAGGCCCCGCACGTTTTCGCAAAAGCGCAGCAGCCACAGGTAGTCGAGATTCGTCCGGCTGAGCAGCCGCCAGCGCTCGCGCCAGGACTGCAGCCGCGGCGGGGGATCGGCGGGGGCCAGATGCTCGCGGGGCATCGGCTCGAACGTGAGCATCATGGTCGGGCGTCTCAGGCGCCGGCCGTGATCGCGCAGGCGCTCGAGGAGTGCCCTATGCCCGAGGTGAATGCCGTCGTACGTGCCGACCGTGACGACGCTGCCGCGATGGTCTGCGCGCAGATTGCGAAATCCACGAATGAGCCTCATGAGCGCAAAGCCGATGCCGCCGGGGGTTGCAGGTGCCCAAAAGATCCAAAGTATAAAGAAAATGCCCCGCTCGCCCGAGCGGCGTTGACAAGGCCCGGAGCGATCCGCACACTATCGCGCCTTTTTCGGAGACCGTCGTGGCGAACACCAAATCGGCCGAGAAGGCCGCTCGGCAAGCCGAGAAACATCGCACGCGCAACCTCGCGCTGCGCTCGCGCATGCGCACCGTCGTGCGTAAAGTCACCTCGGCGGTGACCGCCGGCAACAAGCAGGCCGCCGAGGCGGGCTATCGCGAAGCGGTGCCCGTCATCGACTCGCTCGTCGGGAAGCAGATCATCCATCGCAACAAGGCGGCGCGGCACAAGAGCCGCCTGGCCGCGCGCATCCGCGCCATGCAATAGCTGCGCTGCGGCACCTCGCCGCGCGGCGCTGACTCTCACGGCGAAGCCGCCGAGCTCGGCCGCCGCCGCCGGCGTTCACTGCTCGGCACGCCCTTGCGAGCTGCCTTTCCCTCTGCACGCTTTTCCAGAAAACGCATCACCGCCTCGGCGAGCTCACGGGTGCCTCGCCCCGTGGCGGCGGAGATCAGGAAGGATTTACCCGCAAAGCGCAGCCGCCGCGTGATCTCGCGCGCGCGCCGTTCCGCATCTTCATCCGGCAGCAGGTCGCGCTTGTTGAGTACGAGCCAGCGCGGCTTCACCGTGAGCTCCTTGCTGAAGCGCCTGAGCTCGGCCGCGATCGCCCGGGCATCGGCCACGGGATCGGCGCCCGGATCGATCGGCGCGATGTCCACGATGTGCAGCAACAGGCGGGTGCGCTGCAGGTGGCGCAGGAAGCGGATGCCGAGCCCCGCGCCCTCGGCGGCGCCCTCGATCAAGCCGGGGATGTCGGCCATCACGAAGCTGCGATGCTCACCCACATCGACGACCCCCAGATTGGGGTAAAGCGTCGTGAAGGGGTAGTCGGCGACCTTGGGCCGAGCGGCGGAGACGGCACGGATGAGGGTGGACTTACCAGCGTTCGGCATGCCGAGGAGACCCACGTCCGCGATTACCTTGAGCTCGAGCTCGAGCGTCCGCCTCTCCCCCGGCAGGCCGGGCCCGAACTGGCGCGGGGCGCGGTTGGTGCTCGACTTGAACCGGGTATTGCCCCACCCGCCCTTGCCACCGCGGGCGACGAGGAGAATCGCACCAGGTTCTGTCAAATCGCCGAGCTGCTCCTGGGTATCCGTATCGCGGATGACCGTGCCGGCGGGAACGCTGATATAGAGGTCGCTACCCCCGGCCCCGGTGCAGTCACGCCCGGAGCCCGCCTCCCCTCCGGGTGCTTTGAACGTCCGCTCCACCCGGAAATCGGCGAGCGTGTTGATTCCCGGCACCGCTTGCAGGTAGACGCTGCCGCCATGACCGCCGTCGCCACCGTCGGGGCCCCCGTAGGGGACGAATTTCTCGCGCCGGAAACTGACGCTACCGCGGCCGCCGTGGCCGGCATGGACGCGGATTGTCGCCTCGTCGACGAACTTCATCGGGGCTCATCCGGCAGGCTGCCTCGCCGCGCTGGCGGCGGCGGCAAGCGTTCAGGCGGTTTCGGGCAGCACGCTCACGTGCAGCCGCTGCTCGGGGCCCTTCTTCCTGAACTGCACGCGGCCGGTCACCTTCGCGTAGAGTGTATGATCGGTGCCGATACCCACGTTTTCCCCGGCGCGCACCGGCGTGCCGCGCTGGCGCACCAGAATATTGCCCGCCAACACGAGCTCCCCGCCGAAGCGCTTCACGCCCAGGCGTTTGGAATGGGAATCGCGGCCGTTTTTGGTGCTACCGCCTGCTTTTTTGTGTGCCATGTCCGTTCAGTCCTCTTTCAGGCTCGCCTCAACCGGCACTGATGTCGGTCACCTTGACCTCCGTGAACATCTGACGGTGACCCTTCTGCCTGAGATAATGCTTGCGCCGGCGAAACTTTACGATCGAAACCTTCGGGCCCTTGCCATGACGGACCACGGTCGCCACGACCTTGCCACCGTCGATGCGCGGGCTGCCGAGCTTCACATCGGCGCCCTCGCCGACGAGGAGCACCTCGCCGAACTCGACCGTGGCCCCGGGCTCGGCGTCGAGCTTCTCGATGCGCAGCACCTCGTCCTTGGAAACCCGATACTGCTTGCCGCCGGTGGCGATGACCGCGTACATGATGTGAGGACTCCAGGCGAGGCCCGCCGGGCCGTGCGCGAAAGGCCGCGAATTCTACTCAGCGGAGAAAGGTGGGTCAAACCCCTGATTCCCCAGGCGGCGCAGACCGTTAGCCTGCCCCACACGCCACGCGGATGTCATTCTCGGGTACGCTTCGGTTCAGTACGATGCAGGTCTTGAACCCACCCCCGCTTCCCATGACGCTAGAGGACATCCGAGCGCTCGTCCGCCATGACCTCACGTCGGTCGATGAGGTCATCCGCTGCCGGCTGAAGAGCTCGGTTCCGCTCATCGATCGAGTCGCCGAGCACATCATCTCCGGCGGGGGCAAGCGCTTGAGGCCGCTGCTCGTCGTGCTGGTGGGCCGGGCCTGCGGCAACTGCGGCCACGCGCACGTCGAGGCGGCCGCCTTCATCGAGTTCATCCACACGGCGACGCTCCTGCACGACGATGTGGTCGACGGCTCCTCCATGCGCCGCGGCCGCGACACCGCGAACGAGGTATTCGGCAACCAGGCGAGCGTGCTCGTCGGGGATTTCGTCTACTCGCGTGCGTTCCAGATGATGGCCTCCCTCCACTCGCAGCGCGTGATCGAGATCATGGCCGATGCGACCAACGTCATCGCCGAGGGCGAGGTGCTGCAGCTCATGAACGCGCACGACCCTGAAACCACCGAGCAGCGCTATCTCGACGTGATCTACCGCAAGACGGCCCGCCTGTTCGAGGCGGGAGCGGAGGTCGCGGCCGTCCTCTCCGATAGCGGGGCCGAGACGCAGCGCAGCCTCGCGCGGTTCGGACGGCACCTCGGGGCGGCCTATCAGCTGGTCGACGATGTGCTCGACTTCCGCTCCAATCCTGCCGAGCGGGGCAAGAACCTGGGTGATGATCTCGCCGAGGGCAAGCCGACGCTGCCCCTCATCCACGCGCTGCGCCTCGCGAGCGATCCGGAGCGGGCGCTCCTCAGCACGGCCATCCGCAGCGGCGATCTGGCGCAGCTCGAGCCGATCCTCGGATGCATCGAATCGAGCGGCGGGCTCGAATATGCCGCCGAGCTCGCGCGGCGCGAGTCGCAGACGGCGCTTGCCGCGCTCGAGGCGCTGCCCGATTCCGCCTACAAGCGAGGTCTGCAGGCGCTCGCCCGATTCGCGGTGGAGCACACGATCTGAAGAGGGTGCGGGCGATGTTTCGCTGCTCGGGTCTCGCTCTGTGCTTCGCCCTGACCCTGCTGGGCGGCTGCTTTCACGCATCCGACGAAGGCGGTGGATCCGCCAGCGGCAGTTCGGCAAGCCCTGGCGATAGCCTCAGGTTCGGCATGGGCAACATCACCGCGGGCCGCGGGGGCGCCAGCACCGTGCTCGGCTCCGTGCGCGTGCCGGACGGTGAGCAAACCGGCAATGTTGCGACGGTGACCGGATCGATCCACGTCGGCGACAACGCAACACTGGCCGGGGCGACTACGGTCACGGGCAGCATCAGTCTCGGGACACATTCCTCGGCCGATTCTTTGACCACCGTCAACGGGTCGATTTCCTTGAGCGACGATGCCCGGGTCGCGCATGGGGTCAGGGCCGTAAACGGCCAATTGACGCTTCACAACGGCTCCGAGGTAGACGGCTCGCTCACCAACGTCAACGGAACGATAGAGCTCGATGCGGCACGCGTCGGCGGCGGCATCAGGACGGTGAACGGCGACATCAACGTCGGAAGTCACTCGCGGGTGGACGGTGGCATCCTCATCCAGAACCCCAACGGAAGGTCCTCGGAGCTCGTGCCGCACGAGCCCCGCGTGGTGATCGGACCCGACGCGGTGGTGAACGGGGAGCTGCGCTTCGAACGGAAGGTCGAGCTCTACGTGAGCGAACGGGCGACGATCGGCCCGGTGATCGGGGCGACGGCCGTGCGGTACTCCGGGGAAGCGCCGCCCGCGGGCTGAGCGATTGAGCGGCCCCGCCGCATCCAGTAAACTTCGCGGCCCACGCTACGGGGTGTAGCTCAGCCTGGTAGAGCACTACGTTCGGGACGTAGGAGTCGCTGGTTCAAATCCAGTCACCCCGATGTCTGATTCCATTGAGAGGAACTCCCCTCCGACACTCAGCAGCAGCTCCAGACGTTTCTCGACGCCGTGAATGATCGCTTCGAGGAGCGCGAGTTGGAATCTCATGAGTTGCCCATGGGTCTTTTCAGGTCCGGCACGTACTGCCGCGATTTGGCTCAAGGACGGACCCCGAAGCCTGCCCTCGAGTGAGGCCGTGGCGGAAAGTGCGGCACCCCTGATAGCGTGAGCGTCATGGGCCCGGCGACATCCTCCGTGACCAAGCCGCGTATCCTCTTTGTCGAGGATGAAGCGACGCTCCGCACTCATCTGGTGGAGGTGCTTTCGGACGACTATGAGGTCGATGGCGCCGCCAGCGGCACCGAAGCGCTGCTTGCGATCATGCGCGCCAAGCCGGATCTCATCGTCACCGACCTCGTCATGCCGGGAATGGACGGGGTGGAGCTCCTGAAGACCCTGCGTGCCGAGCCGAGCACGCAGCCCATCCCGGTACTGCTGATCTCCGGGCGCGCGCCCGAAATGCAGCGCATCGCGGGCTTCAAGGAGGGAGCCGACGGGTATCTCGCCAAGCCTTGCAGCGAGCAAGAGCTGCGAGCGGTCATTGGCTCGATGCTTCGCGCGGCACAGCATCGCCAGCAGGTCGCCCGCAGAGAGGCGCTCGAACAGGCCGAACGCGCGGCGGCCACCGATCGCGCGGCGCTGCTCGAGAGCATCACCGATGCGTTCTATGCGCTCGACCGGCAATGGCGGTTCACCTACATCAATCAACGAGCGCTGGACTACTACGGCAAGACGCGCGAGGAGCTGCTCGGTCGCTGCATCTGGGATGTGTTCCCCGTGGCCAAAGCATCGCTGTTTCAGCAACTCTATGAGCGAGCTCTCGAAACGCAGTCTTCGGCAGCGTTCGAGAGCATCTCGCCGCTCACCGGCCGCTGGATCGAAGTCCGCGCATATCCGACCCGCCAGGGACTTGCCGTCTATTTCCGCGATGTGAGCGACCGCAAGCGTGCCGAAGCGCTCTCGGAATGCCAACGGCTTGCATTGCAGATGCTCGCCGAGGGCGCAGCGCTCGAGGAGGTGCTCGGGTATCTCATCCGTACGGTGGAAGCACGTGCCGACGACGGCATACTCGGCTCGATCCTCTTGCTCAATGCCGCGGGTACCCACTTCGAGCGCGCTGTGGGTCCGAGCCTGCCTGCAGAGCTCATCGGCAAGGCGCAAGGGATGGCGGTGAACGCCACCCCAGGCATCTCCTCGCTCGCCATCGCCCGAGGCGAACCGGTAGCCGTTCCCGATTTCAGCGCCGATCCCAAATGGGCGCGCTTCGCGGAGTTCCTCGCCCCATACGGACTGCGTGCCGCTTGGTCGATGCCGATCATCGGTTCGGGCGGACGCCTCCTCGGGACGTTCGCCAATTACTATCGCCATCCCTGTGATCCGACGCCCGGGGATCTGCAGTGGGTGGAAGTGGTCGCGCGTACGGCGGCGATCGCCATCGAGCGCGCCCGTGCCGATGCCCGGCTGCTCGAGGCCGACCGCCGCAAGGACGAGTTCCTTGCGATGCTCGCACACGAGCTCAGGAACCCCCTGGCGCCAATCCGCAGTGCGAGCGAGATCCTCTCGCGCATCCTTCCTGACGACGCCCGAGCGCGCTCAGCGATCGCCGTAATCAAGCGCCAGTCGATGCAGCTCACGAGACTGGTGGATGACCTGCTCGATGTCGCGCGCATCACCCAAGGCCGCATTCAGTTGCACAATCGGCCAGTCGACCTCGAGAGCGTCATCAGAGAGGCTGTCGAGAGCGTCGAGCCGCAGCTGCGCGAGAAGCAGCACAAGCTCACTGTCACAGCCTCCACGAGCTACGAGCCGCTGTACGTGGATGGCGATTCGACGCGACTTGTGCAATGCGTGGTCAACATCCTCTCCAATGCGGCCAAGTACACCGACCCGGGTGGAAAGATCGAAGTGCGCATGCGGGCGGAGGGTTCGAGCGTCGTCGTCGAGGTCACCGATACCGGCGTCGGGATCTCGCCGGAATTGCTGCCGAATGTCTTCGACTTGTTCGTCCAGAGCGATCGCACGCTCGATCGTGCCCAGGGAGGGCTCGGGGTCGGCTTGTCGGTCGTCAAGCGGCTCGTCGAGATGCATGGCGGGCAGGCGACCGCACGCAGCTCAGGTCTCGGGACGGGCTCGACGTTCGAGATCCGCCTGCCGCGCGTTCCGCGCACTCAAGCCGCAGCTCCCCGGGCGGCAATCAAAGTGCCGCCTCGGCGCGTGCTGATCGTCGATGACAATGCGGATGCGGCCGACTCCCTCGCAGAGCTGCTTCGCATGCAAGGTCATGAGACGCACACGGTCTACAGTGGCAAGGAGGCGCTCGCCTGCATTGAGTCATTCAAGCCCGATGTGGCGCTACTCGACATCGGTCTGCCGGAGATGAACGGCTACGAGCTCGCGAGGCATCTGCGCGCGATGCCCGAGCTGAAGGGGATGCGCCTCGTTGCCCTGACCGGCTACGGTCAAGTGGAAGATCAGATGCGCGCGAGTGTCGCCGGCTTCGACGATCACCTCGTGAAGCCCGTAGAACTGCGATCCCTCGAGCGCAGCCTCGCCGGGATCTCGGGGCATACCGAGCCGCACGAACCAGAGTGAGCGCCAGGGGCGTTCCGATGTGGGTGATTGGATGAGCCGATCAAAAGCCGGACTCTTGGTGAGGGCGCTGAGCCGAGAGCTCCACCGCTCCGCTGCGGCCCAAGATCCTCCCGGCGAGGTCCTTTCATCACCGAAAGATAACCCGCCTTCGACTGACATGTTGCCCGGCGCGTTCCAGACTTCTCGAGCGGACAACACGGGCCAGAGCGTGGCCAAGGAGACGGACGTGGCGACATTGAAGATCTTCGCGGTTGCGGATTCCGATTGCGGCGGGTCGAACATTTCGCTGCGCAAGTGGCTCGACGGCCGCTGGGCCATTCTCTTCTCACACCCGGACGACTTCGTTCAATACGATTTCGAATTCGACCGCTGGCTCGGCATCGTCGGCGAGGCGTTTGCGCGGGCGTGCATCCGGCCGCTCGCCCTGCCGCGCGGCTCGTACCCGATCGATCGCGGCTGGATATCGCAGCTCACAGGCGGCACACCGGTATCACTTCATGATCGTCTGGACGGCCGTGATCCGTTCGACTTCCGTGCTCGTCGGCTGCAGGAGGAGATTGCCGGTGTGCAGAAGCGCTTTGCGATGATCATCGATGGGAGGCTGCGCCCGCGCAGTACACATGTTTATGGAGTGGTCGAGCGCCCCCCCTCTCCGCTCGATTTCCTGCGCCACGCCTGCCGGCTGCGTGATGAGCAGGCACGCGAGAAGCAAGCGCACGAGCCACGTGGCGGCGGCGAGCTCGTCCGCGGCCGTGGCGCAGCATCGCACCACCTCATGTGCGGCGGGAACGCGACCGCCACGATGTCCGGGCGCTAAGCGGCGAGCGCATCACTTCGTATGGATCACGCCCTTGCTGATGAAGTCTGCCCATGGCGCCCCGACATGAATCATCGACTCGCCGCAGCGCAGCTCCGAGTGGGCGAGCGAGCCATCCTGGCCCGTGATCACCATCGCGCGCTCGAAACCGAACGCCTTCTCGAGCCAGGCGAGTGCCGCCCACGGATCGCGGTAGTAGACGCTTGCCGAGAGAGTCCTCGGGCGGTGATAGGGGTTTTCCATGAAATGCGCGGCCGCCTCTCAACGTCAAACGGGTTGGTGCCCGTCTCGAGCGCATGAGCGGCCAAGAGGAACGCGGCCGCGCTCCAGGACTGTCCAGGCATTCCACGCAGCGCGAGCGTGCGCCCGTGCAGCCACTCGCTGAATCGCCAACCCCCGAGGGAGCACAGGCGTGCAAGCTGCACGAGATCGCGCCGCGCCTG
>JASHUC010000198.1 GCA_030040235.1 Gammaproteobacteria bacterium
GACTCACTCGAAACGCGCTGCGCCGCGAGGCGATCCGCCCCGAGTTTACCGCTCTACGCGGCTCGCCCAGTACTGCTCCATCCGGCGCCGCATGGCCGCATCGGGCAGCATGCCGCGCGCCGCCTTCTGGTTGTCCTCGAGGTGCGCGACCTTCGTCGAGCCTGGGATCGCGCAGGTGACGGCCGGGTGCGAGATGACGTACTTGAGCAGAAACTGACTCCAGCTCGTCACGCCGATCTCACCGGCCCAGGGTGGCAGCGGAATGCTTTCGACCTGGCTCATCAGGCGCCCGTGCACCAGGGGGATGTTCACCAGCACCGCGATCCGGCGCTCGAGCGCGAGCGGGAAGATCGTCTTCTGCGAGTCCCGGTTCTCGATGGAATAGTCGACCTGGATGAAGTCGAGCGGGTACTTGCGCATCACATCGATCATGTCGTCGTGCTGCTCGACTCTCGAGGTGGTCACGCCGTAGTAGCGTATCGAGCCGGCCGCCTTCCATTGGCGAAGGACGGGAACGAGGGCCTCCACCCCATCGAGATTGTGCACCTGCATGAGGTCGAGGCGCCGGGTGCCGAGCCGCTCGAACGAGCGGTGGAGGCTCCCTTCGGGACCTACGGCATCGCTGCCGAAGTAGTCGCTCGCGCCGCTGCCGACGAGCTTGGTCGCGAGAAAGAGGCCCGAGCGCAGCCCGGATTTCCCAAGTGCATCGCCGATCAGCGCCTCGCTGTCACCATAATCGGCCGAGGTATCGATCACCGTCCCACCGAGCTCGTGCATGCGGACGATCTCGGCGCCGATGGCGTCCCGCTCGGAGTCGCGGAACGCATCGGTCCCGAGCCCGACGGCCGGAAGACGCTCGCCCGTTGAGGGGATCGGCTTGGTGATGAGCGGCTCCGCAGCGGAAACCGCCCGGGCCAGCCGGGCGCCGCCCGAGCCCGCCATCGCGAGCACGCCCGCGCCGAGGACCGCGCGCCGCGAGAGCTGCCGCGGGCGCGGCACGTTCTGAGGCACCGGTTGCGTCTTCGGCGGACTGGATGGCGTGTCCATGGCGGGCTCCGCGCCTCGAGGGGCGAGCGGCTGGCAAATCAAATGGGGTCCACCGCTTATACGGCGGCCGGCAGCAAAACACCAGCCGCCAAAGCCTTGTCGTAATCCCGCCACATGTCAGATTTCCGGCGACGGGTCCGCGAGGGACTCGTAGATTAAGTCTATGTAATGTCACAACGCCGCGATTCTGGCGTATATTTTCCAGTGAGAACGAATTTTGCTGCATGCTCGATACCAAGGGGCCGCGGCGCAGCTGATGCGAGAAGCGGACACCCCGGAGGGACTCAAGAACGAAGAAACTCGGGCGATCAACGCGGGCACGGGAAGGCGGCCGCCCCTTTTGCAGCCGCCCCGGAACGATCGGTGTGAATCGACACGCGGCCTTTGAGGATGGGCCGGAGCGCAAGCTCCAACGTTCCAGCCGGATGAATTGATGTCCGTGACGACGCAAGATGCCAGAGAGCGCGACGCCGGAAGGTTCTTGACCGCCGGAAAGTCGCGACAGCTGGCCGGAGCTGACTGCGATTGACCCGGTCGGTGAGTGACACCTGAAAGCCCCGCGCGATGCGGGGCTTTTTTTATCCCTCGGATTGCTGGAGCCTTCCAGCCCCTGACCGCCGGGGTCACACTGATCGATCGCCACTCATCGAGCATCGGATCGGAGATACCCATGCCCTCGCATCACCGTTTGTTGCCAGTCCTCTTGGTGGCGCTTGCCGCAAGCGCAACGACATTACCGGCGCGCAGTGTGAGGGCTGGGGGAACGCCCGATCCGGACGCCGTGGCGCTCTGCAACCGCGCGTGCCTCGATGGGTTCGTGGATCGCTATCTCGAGGCCCTTGCGGCCAACGACCCGGAGCGCCTGCCGGTCACGACGGATGTGAAGTACACCGAGGACGGCCAGCAGCTGCGGCTCGGCGATGGCCTGTGGAATACGGCGACCGGCGTCGGCACCTACAAGCATTACATGGAGGATGTCGCAGCCGGCGAAGTGGCTTGCTTCTGCACGATGCGCGAGGCCGGCGAGCCCGTCATCCTCGCCTTGAGATTGAAGGTCGCCGGACGGAAGGTCGCGGAGATCGAGACCTTCGTGGAGCGCACGCCGCAGGATGCCCGCAACGAAGAGAAGCGGGGCGCACCCGATCCCCTCTTCAGCGAGACCATCCCTCCGCGCGAGCGAGCCTCGCGTGCCGACCTCGTCAATGTCGCGAATAGGTACTTCTCCGGCATGCAGTTGAACACCGGCAAGGACTACTACCCCTTCACCGACGACTGCGATCGATGGGAGAACGGCACGCAGGAGACCAACAACCATAGCGCGGAGATCAATTACAACCCGGTGGGGTCGCAAAGCAACTCCGTGGAGAAGAGTCCCGGCCATCGGTCGGACGAGACCTATTCGGCGGCCTGGGGATGCAAGCGGCAGTTCCAGTCCGGCACGCTTCACTTCGTCACACGCATTCGCGACCGGCGCTGGGTGGTCGTCGATCCGGAGCGCGGCGTGGCGCTCGCCTTCGCCTTCTTCGATCACGCTGCCGGCAAGACGCGCACCTTCGAGCTACCCAACGGCAGGACCATGACCGCCGGTCCGGTGACGCCCTGGACGTGGGAGATCGCCGAGGTCTTTCGCGTCGAGCACGGCCTGATCCGGCGCATCGAAGCCGTTTACATACGCGCGCCTTACGGCATGAATTCCGGATGGAGCACGTGGCGGGACTCGATGTCCACGCTCGCCCGCTGGAACGACATCCCTTAGCGGACTGCAGTCGGGCAGCGATCCCCGTCCCAGCCCGAGCACAGTCCGTAGGTGACGAAGCCCTCGATCGCATCGATCCGGCGGATCCTTCCGTCCACGATCTTGAAGGCCTCCATCAGCGCGAGCGTTTTCGGCTCCTGGTGCGTCACCGGCACCTCCATGGTCGTGCCGTCGCTCAATTTGACGGAGCGCAAGCGGCCCGCATGATCGAAGAAGCCGCTCGCGAGGACGACGCCGCGGTCCACGTCCACGAGCGGGAAACGGCGGCGAATGCGCGTGACGAAGACCAGGAAGCGGCTGTTGAATTGCTCGGCGCAGCCCATCTCGAGGATCTTGCTGGTATGTGGGGCATTCGTCGTGAGCTCGCCGTTGTTCCAGCGGTTGCATTGAGGCGAGAACGGCACCTCGCGCGCGGGGCGACCGTGCTCGCGGATCGTGCCGAAGTATCCGGCCTCTCCCTGCGCCACATCCTCGAAGTACTGCTTGAACTTGCCGAGGCCGCTCGCCGTGCCCCAGAGACCGTCGCCGAGCACGAGCGCGACCCCATTTTCCGTGAAGCGCACGTTGCGGGTGTGCGGCAGCTGAGAAGGATCATGGTTGATCAATGCCGCGAGATAGCGATCCATGACCCCATCGAGGCAGGCACGGTCGCAGGCAGCGCTCGCGGCCACGGCCTGTGCCTGGACGCGCGAGGCGGGCACGCCTGCGATCCCGATGCACAGCGCGCATCCGAGCACCCCCAGAACGCGGACGCTGGCGATTGCACTCATGAGGACCCCTCCCGCGCGCCGCACCCTACTCCTGCGCCGGCCGGCCGGCACAGGTCTGATCGCATCGTCCCCAGCCGTCGGGCTGCAGGTACGGCACACCGAGCGTGACTGCTTGGATCAGATGAATCTTCCCGCCCTCGATTTTGAAGAATTCGGCCGCCTCGAGGCTCGAAGGTCGGATGATGAAGGGCGGGTACTTCACATCGCCCACGTGCGGAACGTGCGCGACGGTGACATCTCCCGGATGGTTGTACCGCACCAGGGCGAGCACGATGCCGTGTTCCCGGTCGACGACCTCGAAGCGGCGCGGATGAATCGAGTGAATGTAGCCCCAGATTCCGTTGTTCAGATTCTGCCGGCAGGTGAGCGCACTCGGATTGAGCGAGCCGAACATGAAGCTCTTGTCGCTGGGATTGAGGGTGTCCTGGCTCCCATCGAGCACCCGCACGCAATCGTCGGCGAAGGGCACTTGGTTCCCGTTGTTGTGCGTGAGGCCCCAGAAGTAAAGATCCGCTGCATGCACCAGCGCCGCGCGGCTCGGATGATCTCCCTGCGGCAGCGGCTGCGACCACAGCGGGCTCGGCTCGCCACGCTTCTCGAGATCCGCGGTGTCTGCGGCGTTTCGATGCAGCAGCGCCTCGGCCTCGCGAATGCGCCGCCCCTCGACCTTGAGCCGCAGCGCGAGGATCGCCCCGATCCCGTTCTCACGAACGGTGCCGATATAGGCCACCTCTCCGTCCTCGGGATCGGTGATGTAGATCCTGTAGGGCGTGAGCGCGCTCAACGTCTTCCACAGCCCCTGCCCGACCGCAAGCGGGATGGTGTTCTCGGTGTAACGCACCTGCGCGCCCGCTGCGGCAATCCTCATCGGGTCGTGAGCCAGCATCGCGGCGAGATAACGGTCGGCGATCGAGTCGAGGCACTGCCGGTCGCAGCGCGGCGTCTGCGCGCTGGACTCGACGGCGGCAGCGCCCGCAAGCAGGACGCCGAGCGCCAGCAGGGAGATCGCTACGGGCAGAGGGTGATTCGTAGAATTCACCATGAGATTCCCCGATCAGGAGCGCTGCAGATTGCCCGCTAGGGAAGATCCGTGCTGCCCATCAGGTACCGGTCGCACTCGCGTGCGGCGCCGCGCCCCTCGTTGATCGCCCACACGATGAGACTCTGACCGCGCCGGCAGTCTCCGGCTGCGAACACGCCCTTGACGCTGGTCGTAAAGCGCCCGTGCTCGGCCGCGACGTTGCTGCGCGCATCCCGGGCGACACCCATCTCCTCGAGCAGCGGCTGCTCGGGTCCCAGAAAGCCCATCGCGAGCAGGACGAGCTGTGCGGGATGAGTCCGCTCGCTGCCGGGCACCTCGAGGGGAACGAACCGTCCCTCGGCGCGCTGCTCCCATCGCACATCGATCGTGACGAGCGCGCGCACGCGTCCACCCTCGCCGATCAATCTCTTGATGGTCGTCCAGTACACGCGCGGGTCGGCGCCGAACTTCGCGGCCGCTTCCTCCTGGCCGTAATCGAGCCGATAGACCTTCGGCCATTCGGGCCACGGATTGTCACCGGCGCGCTCCATGGGCGGGCGCGGCAGAATCTCGAACTGGGTGAGGCTGCGGCAACCCTGCCGCATGGCCGTGCCCACGCAGTCCGTTCCGGTATCGCCGCCCCCGACGACGACCACATCGAGTTCCCGGGCATGGATCGGCGCGGCATCGGGCCCCCCGTCGAGCAGCGACTTGGTGCTCGCGGTGAGATAGTCCATGGCGAAGTGCACTCCGCCGAGCTGCCGTCCGTCGACCGGCAGATCGCGCGGCACGGTGGCCCCGGTGCACAGCACGGCCGCATCGAAATCCTTGAGCAGCAGCAGCGACTCGACGTTTTCTCCCACGTGCGCGTTGCAGATGAACTGCACGCCTTCCTGCTCCATGAGGGCGATGCGCCGCAGCACGACCGCGCGCTTGTCGAGCTTCATGTTCGGAATGCCGTACATGAGCAGCCCGCCCGGCCGATCCTCGCGCTCGAGGACCGTCACGGAGTGGCCGGCACGGTTGAGCTGTGCGGCAGCGGCAAGCCCTGCGGGGCCGGAGCCGATCACGGCGACCTTCTTTCCGGTGCGCACCGCCGGCGGTACCGGGATTACCCACCCCTCGTCCCAGCCGCGATCGATGATCGCGTTCTCCAGGCTCTTGATGGTGACCGGAGGATTGGTGATGCCGAGCACGCACGAGCCCTCGCAGGGCGCCGGGCACACCCGGCCGGTGAACTCGGGAAAATTGTTGGTCTTCGAGAGTCGCTCGAGTGCCTCGCGCCACAGGCCGCGATAGACGAGGTCGTTCCACTCCGGGATCAGGTTGTTCACCGGACAGCCGGAGGCTGCCCCGTTGATGAGGGTTCCGGTGTGACAGAACGGCACGCCGCAATCCATGCACCGCGCGGCCTGATGGCGCAGCCGCCGCTCGTCCATGTGGAAGTGGAACTCCTGCCAGTCGCCAATCCGCTCGAGGGGTGCGCGATCGACGGGCAGTTCCCGCAAATACTCGATGAATCCCGTTGGTTTGCCCATCAGCCTCAATTCCC
>JASHUC010000199.1 GCA_030040235.1 Gammaproteobacteria bacterium
CGGAGAACAGCACGTTCCCCAGCGAGCGATTCATGGCCTTGGCCATGAGCTGCGTGAGCAGCGTGCCGGCGGAGCCGACGACGGTGCCCGCGATGATCATTGCCGCGTTCTGCAGCACGAAGCCCTCGAAGCCCACCGCAAGACCAGTGAGGGCGTTGTAGAGCGAGATGACGACCGGCATGTCTGCCCCGCCGATGGGCAGCGTCATGGTCACGCCGAGCACGATCGCGAGCACGAAGAAGGTCGTCACTGCGGAGACCGCCGCATCGATCCGCAGCGCGACGGCCGCTCCAATGCCGATTGCGGCCGCGAGGATCAGCAGGTTGAGCACCTGCTGTCCGGGAAAGCGGAACGAGCGCTTGATGAGCCCCTGGAGCTTCGCGAAGGCGATGATGCTGCCGCCGAAGGAGACCGAGCCGATGATCCCACCGATCACGGCGAGCGCCGAGACGGCGAGGCCCGCCGACTCGCCGCGGTAGAGCTCGACGGCGGCGATGGCCGCCGCTGCGCCGCCGCCCATGCCGTTGTAGAGCGCGATCATCTGCGGCATGTCGGTCATCGCGACGCGCTTGCCGCTCCACCAGGCGATCACGCCGCCGACGACGATCGCCGCGCCGATGAGCGGGTAGTTGCTCATGCCCGGGTAGAGGAAGGTCACGACGGTCGCGACCAGCATCCCCGCACCGGCCCAGAGAATGCCGCTGCGCGCTGTCACGGGCGAGCTCATGCGCTTCAAGCCCATGATGAACAGGAACGCGGTGACGAAATAGCTCGCCTGGATGAGGAGCTGTATCGAGGAGATTCCGCTCCAATTGAGGCCCATCTAGTGGGCTCCCTTGCCGGGGCGGCGACCGCTCGATTTGAACATCTCGAGCATTCGCTCGGTCACTACGTAGCCGCCGACCGCATTGCCGGCGGCGAGCAGCACGCCGAGGAAGCCGATCGCCTTCTCGAGCGGGGTGTGCGCGGCGCCGAGCGCGACCATCGCCCCGACGAGCACGATGCCGTGCACGAAATTCGATCCCGACATGAGGGGCGTGTGCAGGATCACGGGCACGCGTGAGATCACTTCGTAGCCCGTGAAGGCTGCGAGCATGAAGATGTAGAGCGCAACGATTCCCGTCATGAGCAACCCCCTTGAACGACCGGGCGCAGTGCGAGCATCCCTCAGCTGTCGACCATTTTGCGCGTGGGCTCGTGCTGGATCGATCCGTCGCGTGTGAGACAGGCCTGCGCGAACACCTCATCGCTCCAGTCGATGGCGAGCTCGCCGTTCTGCAGCGCGGGCTTGAGGAAATTGAGCACGTTGCGCGCGTACATCTCGCTCGCGTTGTAGGCGAGCTGCCCCGGCAGATTGACGGGACCGATCACGCTCACGCCCCGATGGAGCACCTTTTCCCCGGCGCGCGTGAGCTCGCAGTTGCCGCCCTGCTCGGCCGCGATGTCGACGATCACCGATCCCGGGCGCATGCGCTCGACGGCCGCGCGGCTCACGATCTTGGGCGCGGGCCGGCCCGGCACGGAGGCCGTGGTGATGACCGCATCGGCGGCGGCGATGCGCGAATCGAGCACTTCCTGCTGCTGGCGCCGCTCCTCGGGGGTGAGCTCGCGTGCGTAGCCGCCCTGGCCCTCGGCGCTCACGCCCGTGTCGACGAACTTCGCGCCGAGCGATTTGACCTGCTCGCGCGTGGCGCTGCGCACGTCGTACGCTTCGACCACGGCGCCGAGCCGGCGGGCGGTGGCGATGGCCTGCAGCCCCGCCACGCCTGCGCCGACGATCAGCACCTGCGCCGGACGGATGGTGCCGGCGGCGGTGGTGAGCATCGGCAGGAACTTCGGCAGATGGTCCGCCGCAATGAGCACGGCCTTGTATCCGGCGATGGCCGCCTGGGAGGAGAGCGCATCCATCGACTGGGCACGCGAGATGCGCGGGATGAGCTCCACGGCGAAGCTCGTGATCTTGCGGTCGCGCAGCGCTTTGACCTCGGCCACGCGCGCATGGGGTTGCATGAACCCGACGACGACGGCCGAGGGCTTGAGGAGCGTGATCTGGTTCACATCGAGCGGCTGCACGGTCGTGAGCACGTCCGATTGTCCGAGCACCTGGGCCGCCGCATCGGCCCACTCGGCGCCCTTGTACAGCTCATCGGGAAAGTTCGCGCGCTCGCCCGCACCGCGCTCGATGAGCACGCGCGCTCCGGCTTGCGTGAGCTTCGCGACCACCTCGGGAACGAGGCTCACGCGGGTCTCTGCAGGCGCGCTTTCGCGAAGCGCACCGATCGTTACGGACATCGACAGGCGCCCCTAGGCTTCCGCGTGGCCGCCCGGCGGCACAATTCTGGAAACCACTGTGAAATGAAGATGTTGTAACGTTGAATTCTTGCACAAAGCTGCCGTATCTTACAGTCCCGATGTTAGGGATCGATCTCGACCGAGCCGACAACGGCTGGAATGAAGGCCTGCGCATCATCGCAAGTCCTCATGCGCGCGGGCTTTCGCAGCTCGTCCTGCGCACGGACGTTGCCGGCATGCCGCTCGAGTGGATCGATTATCGCGAGGCCGCGCGACTCTATCACCAGGAGCAGGTCGCCTACACCTGCGGCTCGCTGCTCTACTCGCTCTACGGCGGGGTCAACGCGCGCAGCGGCCGCCGCACCGTGCTGCGCGTCAACTCGATCGTTGCGACGATTGGGCACACCGGCAACCCGGGAAATACCCGCCACGATTATGTCCCGCCGCTCAACAGTCAGACGCTGTTCCGGCGCGACGCCTACCTGTGCATGTACTGCGGCATGCGCTTCCCGACGCGCGAGCTCTCGCGCGATCACATCCGCCCCTTCAGCCAGGGCGGTGGAGACAGCTGGACGAACGTCGTTGCGGCCTGTCGCCGCTGCAACAATCAGAAGGCATCCCGCACGCCCGAGCAGGCGAAGATGCAACTCATCGCGGTGCCCTTCACCCCGACCTACGCGGAGTACATCTTCCTCAAGGGCCGCCGCGTGCTCGCCGACCAGATGGAATACCTGCTCGCGCACTTTCCGCGCTCGAGCCCGCTTCACGACCGTATCCAGCGCTGGCTCGCCTGAGCGGCGGCCTTGATCTACCTGGTCGACGCCTCCGTCTACGTCTTTCGCGCCTATTACTCTGCGCTGCCGGAGTTCCTCGACCGGGACGGGCAGCCGGCGCAGGCGGTCTTCGGGTTCGCACGCTTCCTCGGCGACCTGATCGAGCGGGTGCGGCCCACCTACATGGCGGTCGCTTTCGACCACAGCCTCGCGAGCTCCTTCCGCACCCGGATCTATCCTCGCTACAAGGCCAATCGCGAACCCGCCCCGCCCGGGCTGGCATTGCAGTTCGAGCGTTGCTTCGAGTTCTGCGCGCTCGCCGGGATTGCGGCCCTCGGCAGCCGAGAGTACGAGGCCGACGACATCATGGGGAGCCTCGCCTTGCGGATGCGCGCCGAGAACGTGAGGGCGACGCTCGTGAGCCGCGACAAGGATCTCGCGCAGCTCGTGCGCGAGGGGGATGTGCTGTGGGATTACGCCGCGCGTGGCCCGCTCTCGTACTGTGACGTGACGCGTCGTTACGGGGTCGCTCCGGAGCGCTTCGCGGATTATCTCGCCCTCGCCGGGGATGCCGTGGACAACATCCCCGGCATCCCGGGTATCGGCCCGAAGACCGCTGCCGCTCTCATGCAGGAATTCGCCTCGCTCGATGAGCTGTACGAGGGACTCGACCGCGTGGCGGTGCTCAAGCTGCGCGGCGCCGCAGGCTTGCCCGCGCGCCTGCGCGAGCATCGCGAGGCCGCCTACCTCGCGCGACGGCTCACCCATATCGTCTGCGACCTGCCGCTGTCGATCGAAACGAGCGCGTTGCGCCGACAGCGTCCCGATCTGGCGCGTCTCACACGCTTTTTCGACCGCCAGTCGTTCGGGCCGCTGCTGCGCCGTCAGGCCGAGCGCCTGGCGCAGCTGCCGGTGCCCTCTTGAAGTCCCGCTGCGCGGAGAGGCGCTCATGAGCACGAACCGCCGCGACCTGAAATCCGTGCTGCTGGAGAAGCGCGAGTTCGCCCCTCCGCCCGCCTTCGCTGCCCGTGCGCGCGTGAAGCCGGAGGACCTTGCGGACATGCGGCGCCGGGCGGCGGCCGATCCTGAAGGGTTCTGGGCGGAGCTCGCGCGCCGCGAGCTCCTCTGGCACTCGCCCTTCACGGTGACGCTCGATCGCTCCCACGCGCCGAGCTTCGGCTGGTTCACGGACGGGCGCCTCAACGTCTCCGTCAACTGCCTCGATGTGCATCTCGAGGAGCGCGGGCACGCGACGGCCGTGATTTTCGAAGGCGAGCCCGGCGATACGCGCCGTCTGAGCTTTCAGCAGCTGCAGGCCGAGGTGTGCCGCTTCGCCAATGCGCTCAAGGCGCAGGGCGTGCGCCGCGGCGACCGGGTGGTCATCTACATGCCGCTCGTGCCGGAGGTGCTGGTCGCGATGCACGCCTGCGCGCGCATCGGTGCCGTCCACTCCGTGGTCTTCGCAGGTTTCTCGGCGCTGTCGTTGAAGGACCGCATCGAGGATGCGCGCGCCCGCGTCCTCGTGACGGCCGATGGCGGCTTCCGAGGCGGGCACATCGTCGAGCTGAAAGCCGCTGCCGACAGGGCGCTCGCCGCAGGCTGCCCGAGCATCGAGAAAGTGATCGTGTTTCGTCGCACCGGAAGGCCGGTGCCCATGGATGCGAAGCGGGACGTGTGGTGGCACGA
The DNA here is from genome assembly GCA_030040235.1 of Gammaproteobacteria bacterium. The sequence goes on from JASHUC010000199.1 coordinate 4,752, forward strand.
GCTCGTGGAGGGTCAGTCGCCCGTCTGCGAGCCGGAATGGGTCGATGCGGAGCACCCGCTCTTCCTGCTCTACACCTCGGGCTCCACCGGCAAGCCGAAGGGCATTCAGCATTCGAGCGCGGGGTATCTGCTCGGGGCGAAGACCAGCTGCGAGTGGGTGCTCGATGTGCGTCGCGACGATGTGTTCTGGTGCACCGCCGACGTGGGCTGGGTGACCGGGCACACCTATGTCGCGTACGGCCCGCTCGCGGTCGGCGCGACGGTCATGCTGTACGAAGGAGCGCCCACCTGGCCGGACGGCGGACGGTTCTGGAAGCTCTGCGAGACACACCGCGTGACGATTTTCTACACCGCACCCACGGCGATCCGCGCGCTCATGAAACTCGGCGACGAGCTGCCGCGCCGACATGATCTCTCGCGCCTGCGACTCCTGGGCACCGTCGGAGAGCCGATCAATCCCGAAGCGTGGATGTGGTATCACCGCGTGATCGGGCGGGAGCGTTGCCCGGTCGTCGACACCTGGTGGCAGACCGAAACCGGCTCCATTCTCATCGCGCCGATTCCCGGCGTCACGGCGACCAAACCCGGCTCGTGCACCGAGCCGCTGCCCGGAATCGAGGCCGATATCGTGGACGAGCGCGGCGAGCGGGTGACACGCCCCGATGCCGGCGGGTATCTGGTGATCCGCAGACCCTGGCCGTCGATGCTGCGCACCATCTGGGCGGACCATGAGCGCTATCACCAGACGTACTGGGCGAAATTCCAGAACCGCTTCTACGTTGCCGGCGACGGCGCGCATCGGGACCAGGACGGCTATTTCTGGATCATGGGCCGTATCGATGATGTGCTGAATGTTGCCGGCCACCGGCTCGGCACGATGGAGATCGAGTCGGCGCTGGTCGCCCACCCGCGCGTTGCCGAGGCGGCCGTGGTCGGCAAACCTCACGACATCAAGGGCGAGGCGGTGTTCGCCTATGTCATCTGCCGCGGAAGCAAGCCGGTCGGTGAGGCCGCGGCGGCGCTCGTCGCGGAGCTTCGCGACTGGGTCGGCGAACAGCTGAGCCCGATCGCGAAACCCGACGAGATCCGCCTCACGGAGATCCTTCCCAAAACCCGCTCGGGCAAGATCATGCGGCGCCTGCTGCGCGCGCTCGCCCGCGGCGAGGAGGTGTCCGAGGACATCTCGACGCTCGAGAACCCGGCGATTCTCGAGGAGCTGCGCGGGACCGCGCGGACTGCGAGCCGAGCGCGCGGCTCGTCATCGAAGCGGACGCGCAGCAGAGCCAAGAGTCACGCAAAGAAGTCAGCGCGCAAAGGCGCATCGAGAAGCGCCTCGCGCGCACCGAAAAAGCTTTCCGCGGCGAAGCCGCGAGCACCCGTGAAGAGGCCATCGAAGCGGGCGCGCGCAAAGGCACGAACGAGAAAGGGCGCCCGCCGGAGCGCACGGGCGGGCAGAGCCTGATCCGGAGCGCGCCGGTCGCGCGTTTCCGCGCCGCATCAGTCCGAGGCGGCGCCTACTGCAACGCTTGGTTTCACGGCGAACCCCCTCGGGCGGGGTCCCCGGGGGCACGGATCTTGCGCCTGCCCTCATAGGCCGACCGCATGAGTAGAGGTGGGCATGGGCGAGGTGATTCACGCTGCTTTCGGCGCCGAACGCGAATGGGAGCAGACGCGCTCGAGGACCACGGACGGCCTCGTCGCGATCGGCGGTTTGTTCGGCGACGACGAGGAACTGATGCGCGCGAAGGCCGACCGCGTGTACAGGCTCCTGCGCGAGATCGTCGAGGACGTCCCCTCGCTGCAGATCACCACGCGGTTGCCGGACAACCTCACGGATGAGCAGCTCGAGCAGCTCACTGCCGCTATCAAGGACGCAGCGCTGAAGGGCATCGAGGTCGCGATGACGCACTCGGTGTGCGTGCTGATGAGCTCGATCTACGACCTGTGCACCTCGAAGCTGCAGGAAGGGGCTCATTAGTCAGGCGAGCGATCGCGGCTTGCTGCCGCGCCGCTCGCTGCGGCCCCGTGCCTCACATCTCTTCGGACAGCAGCAGCAGGAGCGTGCCTTCCGGCGCCTCGATGAGCGCGTTGCGCTTCGGGTCGAGGCCGGCGGGGAGCTTGCGTTTGCGCTCGACGCCGATCTCCTCGAGTCGCGCGATATGCGCTGCCATCTCATCGGCGGTGAAGACGAGCGCCGGAGTTGCGAGCGTGCGCGGGCCGTGGAAGGCGATGTTCAAATGATCGCTCGTCAACGTGAGCCGCGGGTAGGGCTCATCGAGCTCTCCCGTTGCGACGAAGCCGAGCGGTTCCCAGAAACGTTGCGCAGCGTCGAAGTCGCGCGCCGGCATGCTGAGCTCGAGAAAATAGCCGCAGAGCGATTCGGCGATGCGATCTGCCGGTGGAGGCGAGTACGTGCGCGCCTCGAGCACGGTCACGCGCTGCCCGCTAGGATCGGTGAGCCCGATCTCGTGGAAGGAGTCGGCGCCCGTGCGCCGATAGGCGAGCTCGATTCCCTGGCGCTCGAGCTCGGCGCCGCGCCGCGCCACATCCGGGTGCACGAACGTGAGTGAGCTCTCGCGCGCGGCAGTCTGGTGCAGTCCGAGCACGATGCGGCCGTCCGTGAGCACCCCGTAGGGATGCGGCCATACGTCGCGTGTTTGCGCCTGGCAAAAGCCGAGCCGCTCGTAGAACTCGACCGAAACGCGAATGTCGGGCGTTACGATGCTGAACTCGTGAAAGCGCCCGAGCACGCGCAGAGGTGCGGTTCAGGCCGAGGCGCCGCGCGCCGCACCCGCGGGCCGAAACCCGATCTCGACGTGCGTCCAGCCCTGACAGTGCTGGGCGATCAGCTCGGCAAGGAAGCGCGC
>JASHUC010000200.1 GCA_030040235.1 Gammaproteobacteria bacterium
CGGCTGCGGCTGATCTACATGAGCGCGGTTCAAGTCGATCGGGCGGTGCTGTTTTCCACGTTGATCATCGTCGCTGCCTTTCTGCCGCTGTTCACCATGCAGGGGGTCGAGGGACGGATCTTCGGTCCGATGGCACGAACCTACGGGTACGCGCTCGCCGGGGCGCTGATCTGCACCTTCACCGTCACCCCGGCGCTCATCTCGCTGCTGCTTCCCCGCCACGTGAACGAGGTGGAGACCTGGCTCGTGCGCCGCCTGCGGGCGCTTTATACCCCGGTGCTGCGCTGGGCGCTGGAACATCGCCGGGCAACCCTCGGCGGCGCGCTCGTCTTCCTGCTCATCGCGGGCGCGCTGCTCACGCAGCTCGGGAGCGAATTCCTGCCGACGCTCGAGGAGGGCAACCTCTGGATCCGGGCGACGCTGCCGCCGACGATCTCGCTCGAGGCGGGGGATGCCATGGTCACGCGCATGCGGCAGATCATCAAGAGCTACCCCGAGGTCATCACGGTGACCTCCCAGCACGGCCGGCCCGATGACGGCAGCGATGCCTCGGGCTTCAACAATGTGGAGCTCTTCTGTCCGCTCAAGCCCTTCGACGAGTGGCCCCGTGGAATCGACAAGGCCAAGCTGATCGCCGAACTTCAGCAGCGGCTCACGAGCCAGTTCGTCGGTACCGGCTTCAACTTCTCACAATACATTCAGGACAACGTCGAGGAGGGCCTCTCCGGCATCAAGGGCGCCAACGCGCTCAAGATCATCGGACCCGATCTGCGCGTGCTCGAGCGCCTGGCGAGCGAGGTGTACGCGCAGATGCTGCCCGTGCGGGGCATCGAGGATCTCGGCATCTTCCACGTCCTCGGGCAGCCCAATCTCGATGTACGCGTGGACCGCGCGAAGGCGGCCCGCTACGGGCTCAATACGGGCGATGTGATGGGCGTGGTGCAGGCCGCCATGGGCGGCACGCAGGCGACGACCGTCCTCGAGGGAGACCGGGAATTCGCGCTCACCGTGCGCTTCGCCGCCCCCTACCGCGACAACCTCGAGTCGGTGGGCGATCTGCCCATCGGCTATCAGAACGCCCAGGGCGGAGTCTCCTACATACGGCTCGCGCAGATCGCCGACGTCTCGCTCGACACCGGCGCTTCGTTCATCTATCACGAGCGCAACGAGCGGCTGATTCCGGTCAAATTCAGCGTGCGCGGGCGCGACCTCGGGTCGACGGTCGCCGAGGCGCAGGCGCGCATCGCACGCAACGTGAAGCTGCCGCAGGGCTATCGGCTCGAGTGGGCCGGGGAGTTCCAGGAGCTGCGCCAGGCGCGGGAGCGGCTGCTGATCGTCGTGCCCATCGCCGTCGCTTGCATCCTGGTCCTGCTGTACGGCCTCTTCAATTCGCTGCGCGACAGCCTGCTGACACTCGCGGGGATCCCCTTCGCGATCGCCGGGGGTGTGATCGCGCTCTACCTCTCGGGGCAGAACCTGAGTATCTCGGCGGAAATCGGCTTCGTGTCGCTGTTCGGCGTTTCGGTCATGAACAGCATCCTCGTCGTGACCTATTTCCTGCAGCTGTGGCGCGAGGGCCAGCGGCCCGACGAGGCCATGTTCAATGCGGCTTCCCAGCGCATGCGCTCGATGCTGATGGCGGCACTTTCCGCCTGCCTCGGCCTGCTACCGGCCGCCGTGTCGACCGGCATCGGCAGCCAGGTGCAACGCCCGCTCGCCACCGTCGTGGTGGGCGGGATGCTGCTCGGGCCCATCATGCTGCTCGTGGTGGCGCCTGCACTCCAGATGATGTTTCTCGGAGAGGCGCCGCCGCAACCGGTCGGGCAGGCTCCAGACGATGACAGTCTCTAGAGGCGGCGGCGGAGGATGGACAGCATGAACTGCAAGTTTGTGATGACGGCGGCGGCGGCCGCAGCGACGAGCGCCGTGCTTCTCGCCGCCTGTGCCGTGGGACCAAACTACAAACGACCGGCCGCTCCACCCGCGAGCGGCTATGCGCCGACACCGCTCCCCCACTCGACCGCTGCGACGCCGGGCCTTGCTGGTGCCGCGCAGAGCTTCGTCGTGGGGCGTGACGTGTCGGCCGCGTGGTGGGAGCTCTTCCGGTCACCGGCCTTGAACGCGCTCATCGAGCGGGCCTTCGCCGCGAACCCCACGATCGATGCCGCGGTCGCGGCGCTCAAGGAGGCGCAGCAGAACGTTTACGCGCAGCAGGGATTCTTCTTTCCCACGCTTCAGGCGAGCTACCAGGCGCAGCGCACCAAGATCTCCGGCAACACCGCGACGGCCAACACGCCGATCTATGCCGGCAATGGCACGATCATCGAGCCCGCAGCTCCGGCCGAACCGGTGACCTACAACTTTCACACCGCGCAGCTCACCGTCGGGTACGCGCCCGACATCTTCGGGCTCAATCGCCGCCAGGTCGAGTCTCTGAAGGCACAGGCGGATGAGGCGAGATTCCAGCTCGAGGCGGCCTATGTGACGCTCGCCTCGAACGTCGTGGCGGCGGCCCTTCAGGAGGCATCCACGCGTGCCCAGATCGCAGCCGTGCGCGCCATCGTCGAGGACAACCGCCGCTCGCTCGAGATCCTGCGCGGGCAATTTCGCCTGGGATACGTGATGCGGCTCGATGTGGCCGCGCAGGAGTCGGCTCTCGCACAGGCGCAGGCGTTGCTGCCGCCGCTCGCGAAGCAGCTCGCGCAAACCCGCGACCTGCTGCGGGTGCTGGTCGGGAACGCTCCCGACCACGATGTGCCGGAGACCTTCGAGCTGAGTGAGCTGCACTTGCCCGAGGAGCTGCCGCTCTCCCTGCCGTCGAAGCTCATCGAGCAGCGTCCGGATGTTCGAGCCGCCGAGGAGCAGGTGCACGCGGCGAGCGCGCAGGTCGGCGTTGCCGTCGCCAATCGCTTGCCGCAGTTCGTCCTCACGGCAGACCTCGGCGGCAACGCGACGAACTTCGGTCAGATGTTCCTCGGCTCGGGAACCTTCTGGGACGTGCTCGGGAGTGTCTCGCAGACGATCTTCGACGGCGGCACGCTGCGCCACCGGCAGACCGCGGCCGAGCACGGCCTCGTTGAGGCGGCGGCGCAGTATCGCAGCACGGTGCTCGGGGCGTTCCAGAACGTTGCCGACACGCTGCACGCGCTCTACTCCGATGCGGATGCGCTGAAGACCGCTTCGGCCGCCGAGCAGGCGGCCCGCGTCGCGCTCGATCTGACGCAGAAGCAGCTTGGAGCCGGCTACGTGAACTACCTGTCGCTCTTGTCCGCCGAGCAGACCCATCAGCAGGCGCAGATCGCTCTCATCCAGGCGCAAGCGACCCGGCTCGGCGATACGGCTGCGCTGTTCGAGGCGCTCGGCGGGGGGTGGTGGAATCGCACGGATGCCTCGAAGCGCTCCGCGCACGCGAACGGTCCCCCGGCATCAGGAATTCCCCCGCCGCAGCATTACAGCACGCCTGGGCCGAGCTTCAAGTGGAATGCCCTGAGCCCTCCCGGATGATAGGTGCGCTCGGTATGGCCGAGGAGGTCTGAGGGATAGAAATAGACTTCCCGCAGGTTTCCGGCCGCGTACCGCGTGGCCTGATCGTCGAAGTGCTTCGATTTTGGATCTCCGCTTTCCCCGCCCGTCGAGACCGCCCGAGCGGAGATCTTCGGCCCGAACTCCACCACCGCAACGAAGCTGTTGCCGCTCGTGCCGTAGTATTTCTCGGTGCCGTCGTATCGGCGCGCCGCAAACGAAGCGAGCGACCCCCAGCGCGAGGAGGTGAAGGGAACCGGGAGGCTCGGGGCGGCATCGCTGAACCTCGGGACGAGCTCATCGTTCAGGCGCTGAAAGCGGTTGAAATCGCCCCACGGGATGCGCCAGTGGCCGAAGTCGTGCTCGAGACGGTGCCTCACCGCCGCAAGCGCCGCCAGCTTCTGCCGCTCACTCGTGCGCGCGGCGATGTCGTCGTAAACGGACCGGCCGGCCGCCTTGGCCTGCGGTTGCACCTCCCCCCAGAGCTCATCACCCCAGAGAACGGCAAGCGTCGTCGCCACGGAGCCTGCGGACCAGCGGTCATCCCAGGCGGCGAGCAGCGAGATCGGGCCTGCGAGCTCGCCGCGCAGCGGATCGTGCGCCGGAAGCCTGCGATAGGCGTCGAGCAGCAGCGGCACGAGCCGGGCAAAGGGCGGCAGGTCGGAGTCGAAGGCCGCCGCCTGGAGCGATGCGAGGGTGTAGTCCTTCTGGGCCTTCAACAGCATCGTGGCGTGAATGCCCCGTGGATTTTCCCCCGCCGTGTCCATGTAGCGAGGGAAGTTCTCGCGCTTGGGGCTGTAGGGACCCGCCGCCGAGTACGGCCAATCATTGGTGTTCATGATCCAGCCATTGGGCGGATTCAGAACGTGGGGAAGCTCCTCGAGGCTATGCAGACCCTTCCAGTCGGTGGCGGGATTCGCGCCGTCGACGGGATGGGTGTAATCGAAGCGGTCGTCGCGGCGCGGAACGAATTGCGGGTGAAGGTACGCGATATCGCCGTCGGCATCGGCAAAGACCGTGTTGTTGGAGGAATTCGCCTTGAGCTGCATCACCTTCATGAAGCTCGCATAGTCCCGCGCCTTGGTGAGCAGGAACGACTGGCTGAGGGCAGCCACCGGCCTTTGCATCAGCGCGATGCTCACCCACCTCGGGCCGATCCGCTCCACGATCGGGCCGTGATGCGTACGGTAGACCGTGAAGGTCCTCACGGCCGTCCCGCCGCTCGCAGTGCGATAGCGGATGGAGATTCTCGAGACGCTGACCGGGCGCAGCTGCGTACCGTAGCGGTAGTAGAGGTGCCCGGCTTGCCGAACGATGGTCTCGAGGAAGAAGTCGACGTTGTCCACTGCGCTCGAGGTGTGCATCCAGCCGATACGGTCATTGAAGCCCTGGTACACGAAGAACTGTCCCCAGGTCACCGCCCCGTAGGCGTTCAGGCCCTCATCGCTCGTCATCTGCAGCTCCGAGCGGAAGAAGAACGTGGTGTGCGGGTTGATGAGCAGCAGCGCGTGATGGTCGCGGGTATTGGACGGGGCGATCGCGATGCCGTTGGAGCCGCCGGGCTCGATGGGTTCGGCATCGTCAAACCCGGTATCGTCGGACCCGGCATCGTCGGACCCGGCACCGTCGGACCCGGCACCGTCATTTTCAGCGGTCCCGGCGCCCGGTCCATAGAACGCCTGCAGCGCATCGAGCGGGATGCGCTCCGAGTCGCCTCCGATGCTGCCTTCGGTGAAGCTCAATGACATCCAGGGCTGGAAGCGGTGGATGACGCGCGGCACGACGCGCGGATGCGTGTGCAGATAGAAGTTGAGACCGTCCGCCCACGCGGTCATGAGCCGACGAAGCCATGCCGGACTCCTCGCGTAGCGGGCCTCGAGATCCGCGGGATCGGCGAACAGCCGAGCCCGAAGGTCCTCGTAGAGCGTCTTCTCCCCCTCGGCCTCGGAGAGCCATCCGAGGGCGGTGAGATAGTTCATCTCCACGCGATTGAAGTCGTCCTCGGCCTGGGCGTAGACCGCGCCGAAGACCGTATCCGCATCGGTCTTGCCGCGCACGTGTGCGATGCCCCAGTCGTCACGCGTGATCGTCGTGTCCCGCGCCTCGATCTGCACGCGCCGGGACGAATCGCCAAGCTCATCGCCGCCGTTGCCCGCAGCGGCCGCGCGACTGCAGCTCAGAGCGAGGAGTCCTGCGAGCGCCAGAAGTACTGCGGAGCTGCGCAATGCAAGCCTCTTGCGGGTCAGCGCTGAGGGTCGAGTATAGATGCTTCGATGTGCCCGCAATCGGCGCCGCGAGCGGGCTTGACTACCTAATGCGAATCATTATCATTTGTATTCGGAACTGTACTCCCACCGCCGCGCTACGTGGAGAGCCCGATGCGCACGGCCGATGACGAAGCGTTTCCCGATGCCGATGAGTCCACCGGGCCGGGCGTCACTGCCCACGGCGTGACCGTCGGGCTGTGGGGACTGTGGGGCCTCTGCCTCTCATCCGTGCTCGCAACCCCCCTCGCCCATGCCGATGCGGCGACTCCCCCACAGGCCCCTCCCGACAACGACAATGACCTAGACGATCAGCTCCAGCAGGTCACC